>DUDC01000161.1:0-11920 GCA_012959465.1 Planctomycetaceae bacterium | reverse complement strand
TCACGGGGTTGACCTTGCCGGGCATGATCGAGCTACCAGGTTGTCGGCTGGGAAGCTGCAGCTCATAAAAACCACACCTCGGGCCGGACCCGAGGAACCGAATGTTGTTAGCGACATTGAAAAGAGTTGAAGCGATGGTGCGTAACGACGCCGAACAATGCACAAGTGCATCACGCTGTGCGTTGGCTTCGAAATGATTGACCGCCTCAATGAAGGCGACACCGGTTTCTTCTGCCAAGAATCGCGCCACACGATCTCCAAAGTCGGGGTGCGTATTGATACCGCTCCCGACGGCCGTTCCGCCGACCGGCAACTCCAACACGGCGTCCAACGCGTTCGCGGCACGATCGATCGACAATCGGATCTGTCTAGCGAAACCGCCCACCTCCTGGCCCAATCGCAGCGGTGTTGCGTCCATCAAATGCGTTCGACCGATCTTGATGATCTGATCCCATTCCACAGATTTTTGTTCCAAGGCCTCGGCCAATTGTGCCAATGCCGGGATAAGCGAGTTCTTGATGCCGAGGGCAACCGCCACATGGATCGCGGTTGGAAAGGTGTCGTTGGTACTCTGTCCCATGTTGACGTGGTCGTTCGGGTGGATCGTTTTCTTGCTTTCGAATCGATCGCCGCCCAATAACTCGATCGCTCGGTTGGAAATGACCTCGTTGACATTCATGTTGCTTGATGTGCCGGAACCAGTCTGGAACACGTCCACCGGAAACTGATCGTCTAACTTTCCATCAGCGACTTCGCGACAGGCCTCCAGCAGTGAAGTGATGGCAGTTGCATCGAGTGGCGCCGTGGCGTCCTCGGTGAGCTTGCCCAGGCCGCGATTCGCCATCGCACAGGCCAGTTTTACCAATCCCATCGCGTGAATTAGGGAGTTGGGCAACGGCCAGCCTGAGATGGGAAAGTTCTCGACCGCCCGCTGCGTCTGGGCCCCATAGTAGGCGTTGGCCGGAACCTGAACTTCGCCCATCGAGTCTCGTTCCACACGAAAATCACTCATCAAATTGCCCTGAGTCTAAACTTTGGAGTTGTGGTAGGTAAGATCCACCGACTTTTGACACTTGAGCATGCCCCATGTGCCTTTTTTTCATGATAGCCGCTCGTCGTACGGGTCGAAATATCATTCGGTTGGGCGGAAAACAGCCTGAGGTGCTGTCGCACTCCTGTCCGATTCGGATATATTATAGATGTCGAATAGTAGCCTTACCGCCGTGTTCGGACTCTCTTTTTGCGACGTCGAACCTCATGAAGTGCCCATTTTGCGGCGCGGACAATGACCGCGTCACCGACTCTCGAGCTAGTCAGGATGGTTTTGCCATTCGCCGACGGAGACAGTGTTTGTCCTGTGAGCGACGGTACACCACGTACGAGCGATTCGAGGAGGTGGCAATCAAGGTCGTGAAGAAGGGTAACTTGCGAGAACCTTTCGAGCGAGAAAAGATCCGACTCGGTTTGGCTCGCGCCTGTTGGAAACGCCCAATTAGTGACGAAGATATCGACTCGATGGTTGCAGTAATCGAAAACCAGGTGTATTCGACGTACGAGGCAGAGGTCTCCAGTCAGAGGTTGGGTGAAATGGCGATGGAGCAATTGGGCGAATTGGATCAAGTCGCCTATGTGCGTTTCGCCAGCGTCTATCGCCAGTTCAAGGACGTTCGTGACTTTGTGGAAGAGTTGCAACCAATCCTGCGGCAACGCGAACTTGACGATGCTGATTTTCACTAAATCGGTTATTTTGGTCGGTTCATCTTAGATAACACTGAGACGACCTTCTTGACGGAGCTATCGATTTACCATGGGCAAACTGGATGACGATGCGACTGCGGCGGACAAATTTCGTGATGCGGCTGGCCGACTCGACACTAGCGATGATATCGAAGAACAGTTGTGGCAAGGACGATATTCTGGCAAAGCGATGATCGGCTATTGGGTGGGTTCTGGTCTGCTTGTCCTGCTGGTTGCCGTCGGTGCCATAGGGCAAATGGGCATTGGTCAAGGTTTGCTTGTAACCGTGGTCGTTGCCGTTGCTGTCTGGGGAGCTCTGTTTTTGCTGTTGACCTATCGAAAACTGCTCAATTTTTACCAACTGACAAACCAGCGATTTATTCACAAAGAGGGTATTCTAAGGCAGGTTTCGGATCGAATCGAAGTCATCGACATGGACGACGTGACGTACGAGCAGACCATTATCGACCGAATGTTGTCTGTCGGCACGATTCGCATAGCGTCCAGCGATCGCTCCCATCCGCTGCTGTACCTACGAGGAATCGACGATGTGCATCGGATTGCCGATCTGATTGACGATGTGCGGCGAAAGGAACGTCGCAAACGGGGACTACACATTGAGACGATTTGACCGGCGATGTTTGAACTGTAAGTGTAAGACAACCGACAAGACAGAATCACAGAAGCCCTTTATCCGCCTGGAGCGCGATTCATGCCGTTGACGTTAATGCGAAGGTTGCGTTTTTGCGCTGGGCACCGCTTGTGCGGACACGGCGGAAAATGTGAGTTCTTTCACGGACACAATTACGTTGCGGATTTCTTTGTAACGGGCGACGAAGTAGATGAAGTTGGCCGAATTGTAGATTTTGCCGAATTGAAACGCGTTCTCAAAGGATGGATTGACGAACATTGGGACCACGCATTCCTTTTGTCCAATAGGGATGAGAATGGGATTCAAGCCATCAAATCGGTAGTGCCAACGAAGTATTACTTATTGCCATACAACCCTACGGCCGAGAATATGGCGACGTATTTGTTGGAACAAGTCTGCCCGATCCTATTTGACGATATGAATATTCGCGCAACGAAGGTCATTGTTTGGGAAACCGAGGAAGCGTATAGCGAAGCGACCGTATCCGGCGTCTCGGATCCTTGTTCGGCTGGCCTTGCAGAAACTCGAATGCACTAGCGCCACGCCTGGCATCGCGTCAGCACATTGGCACGCATCGCTCGCCGCGCCCGTACCCTGGCAGGTAGCTGATTTCGATGGCAATTTACACACTCTGTCTCGTTGCCGTTGCCCACGTCTTGCCACCCTACGACGTGGAAAGGGCGATACAGGTAACGGCGACACCCGACGAGATTCGCATTGACTATCGTTTCGGGCTCGGCGAGGAAGCTCTTCGTGAAGAATTGGCCCGCCTGGATCCGGACCGAGTCGTTCCCGAGGATCCGGTGGCAGCGGCTCGACGACACATGGAACTCGCGGCGAAGGAAGTTGGAGAACGACTCAGCGTTCAGATCGGTGAACGTCGCTATCCCCTCGAACTGCAAGAACTCGACCTTATCTACCAGCACCATTTTCGGGCCTCGTGTCGTTTCCGTGTCAATATCAGCGACGTGACGGGACGAGTTCAAGTACGCGTCGAGGATCGAAATTTCTCCAAGTATCCCGGGCACATCCAGCGGGCAGCAAAAAAACGAGGTCCCGTTTTCTATTTCGACACCGTTGAGGCGCCCATATTGCTGCGGGCCGATTTGCTTCCCGTCAGCAGTGGAGAGGCGTTCAGTCCAACCGAGTTTGTGTTCCAAATGGAAAGATCTCCACCGCGGCCGTCTCCCGTGACGAATCCGACGGATGATGTCGCAACGAGTGACACTACCTCTGAGTTGTCGAGCGTTCGTCAAGATTCCGATGGACACCAGGAAAAACGAGCACCTCGCGCCTCTTGGACTCCAACACTGCTGACCGCCGGCCTGTTGTTGTTATTGTTACTGAACGGGTACTTCGCCATCCGCCGTTAGCCGGAACCGCGGGCGCGCCCCTTTGTTGCGTTGGATTTGAGCCGTAGACGCTAGCCTCGGGTATTGCCAATTCACACGGTGATTCCAAAAGGACCCGAGGCTAGCGAGTTCGGCTCAAGCAACGTGCCACACATTAGATGTTCCAGCGACCGGGAGTTTGCAATGAGATCGGCGGAATTGTAAGCTGAGAGACTGGTTATTTGTGAGCGCATGATTGGACGGGTGGAGCCACCGTGGAGCCGAAAACGAACGAACAACTCGAAGGTGCGACGAAGAATAAGTCGACGGTGTTTGGTGCGATGATTGGCGCGGCCGCGACGGTACCGAACTGAACGGCTGCTCTTGGTCTTTCCCTGCTCGGGTTAGCGGGGGGTACAGCGGCATCGGTTGCCAGTTTCTTGTCGCCCGTATTGATCGGTGTGACAGTCGTGTTCTTGGGTAGGGCACATTACTTGATCTATCTCAAACGAGGGAACCGATTGAGCGGGGCCATCACATGGCTGGCGACCGTATTCGTTATTGGTTTCTGGTCGTGGCAGTGGGTGTGGAAGTAAACACTGGCTGGATAACTCACTATGGCCCGAATCGTTGTGACCCGCGTCATCGATGCACCGATCGATGTGGTTTTCAATACGGTTGCCCATATTCAACAGTTTTCCGCGGCTTTGCCTCACATCGTGAACTTCGAGTTTCTGTCCGATAGCGAGACGGGAATTGGCACGCGTCTCCGTGAGACTGGTGCGGGAAATTCTCGACCTGTGGATCTGTGACGAAGCAGCCCGCAAATTACTGCATGAAATGACAAGAGAATCAAATCTGCGAGTCGGGCTGCAAAAGAAATGAACCAGCCCGTGTACCAAAAGGACGATAATGTTCGCGATTGAGGATGATCCAGTTTGGCTGTATGCGGCTTGGGAATTCGCCTTTGAGGATGACGAGCGGGACAACCAAGAATATTCTGATGATGCATCCAACCTATTGGCCGGTCGCTTCTCCCTCGCTGACGCTCGGGGCAACTTGCCGGTCTTTCTGCGCTGCACGATCCTAGAGTATATCGACCGGTCGCTTTCTCGCCGACCAAAGTGCCTCCGCATAGCGAACGCCGCAACTCTGGCCGCGATAACGAGCCAGCGTCTCCTTTCCTCGTTGTGCGCCACTCTGTTGGTCTGGGCTATATTCCCGATTCTGGAGTAAGGCCATCAATCGCCCCAACCACTCGTTCGCCTGCCCCCAGTAGTCGCTCACATCAACAAACGTGTCGGGTTCAAATCCGATCGTATGACCTGGACCATTGTCGTATTGATAGATTGCCGACGGGGTCTTATAGCGGTCTTGATCAATGATCCGCCCGCCGTGCCGTAGCGCGATTTTACTGAGTTGTGAAGCGACCGTATGGTCGTGGTGGTGGTCGTTCTCCCACAAGTGAAACGCGATGTCTGGTTTGATTTCATGAACCGCTTGGGCCACTCTTCGTTTCGTCTCCGTGTTCGTATCGTAGAGGTGCGAGGCGAAATCGAGATATTGTGTCTCGACACCATACCGCTGAGAGATCTTGATCGTCGCGTCGATAAATGTTTTCTCTCGGCCTTTGGTTGGTGGCCAATTCGAATAGTCGCCGATCAAGATGAGCTGAACGACGCGGTAGTGCTTGGCGACGGCTTTCAGCATGATGCCGGGAATGCCATAAACACAATCATCGTAATGTGCTCCGATTGCCAGGAGCGTTTTTTGATCGGCCATTGTTCTTTCCCTCATTAGTGTGTGCCAACAATGTGTGCCAACAAAAAATGTGTGCCACTGGCTTCGCCAGTGATTTTAGACCGCCGGCGGTTACAATGTGTTGCTTCGCAAAGAAATTCAGCTGCCGGTGGGGATTGCGAGTTTTCAGCACCAAGTCAACAGACCGTGACGCCTTCGGCTCAGAAATCAGCAGGTTCGCTGCTGGCCGCTATTCAACGACCCGTCGATTCTGTTCAAATAGGCCTTCACACATTTTTATGACCGTTTTACCGACGCGATGCCATGCATTCGCGGTTTTAACGATAAGGGAGTTTTACGTTGAATCCCGTCTACCGTCGCGACTATTCGCCACCCCCGTTTTGGATTACCGAGGTAGAACTCGAATTTGACCTCGCCCCCCGCAAGACGCTCGTTACCGCCAAACTTTCACTGGAACGAAATAAATCGCAGGTGGGGGTACCACTCGAACTCGACGGCGAGAATTTGCGTCTGCGGAGTTTGGCGATCGACGGCCAGATCGTGGATTCGGACGGATACGAGGTCACCGACGAGAAATTGATTTTTCGCCGCGAGCTACCCGATCGATTCCAGCTGGAGACGGTGGTTGAGATTGCACCGGTGGAAAATAAAGCGCTCTATGGTCTCTATCAATCCGCGGGGAACTTCTGTACGCAGTGCGAAGCCCTCGGATTTCGCAAGATCACTTACTTCCTCGATCGACCCGATGTCTTGGCTAGGTATCGTGTTACCATTCGTGCCGATCGAGAACAATGTCCTGTCGTACTCTCCAATGGCAACCGGATTGAGCAGCGAGGACTCTCAGATGGACGTCATGAAGTCGTATGGCAGGATCCGTTCCCCAAGCCAAGTTACCTGTTTGCATTGGTAGCCGGTAACCTCTCCTGCCATCGCGGCACATTTGTCACCCAAAGTGGTCGCGATGTTGCGTTAGAGATCTGGGTGGAGCCCGAGAATATCCATTGCTGTGAACACGCGTTGCGGTCATTGCAGAAGTCGATGAAATGGGACGAGGAGACGTTTGGATTGGAGTACGATCTGGACATTTACATGATCGTCGCAGTCAATGACTTTAACATGGGTGCGATGGAGAATAAGGGCCTCAATATTTTCAATTCGAAGTACGTCTGCGCATCTCCGGAAACGGCCACCGACGATGACTATTTAGGAGTTGAAGCGGTCATTGCCCACGAGTATTTTCACAACTGGACGGGAAACCGCGTCACCTGCCGAGACTGGTTTCAGCTGACGCTCAAAGAAGGCCTCACCGTCTTTCGCGACCAACAATTTACGGCGGACCAGACATCTGCCGCAGTGAAACGGATCGACGATGTGATCTCGCTGCGTTCACGTCAGTTTCCCGAGGATGCGGGACCCATGTCGCATCCGATTCGGCCGGAATCATATATTTCGATGGATAATTTCTACACGGCGACGGTCTACGACAAGGGCGCCGAGATTATCCGAATCTATCACACACTTCTGGGTGCGGATGGCTTTCGACGTGGTATGGATTTGTACTTCGAAAGGCACGACGGTGACGCGGTCACCTGCGACGATTTTCGCGCTGCGATGGCCGATGCCAATGATGTCGTACTCGCTGGTCTCGACCGATGGTATTCCCAGCCTGGTACGCCCACATTGACTGTGTCATCTGAATGGCATGAGGGCCTCGGACGATTCACACTAACATGCCAACAATCGTACCCGGCTCTATCTGATAAGATTCCGGCCGCGGCGGACCGAACCGCTGTGCCCATTCCTATCGCTGTCGGGTTGTTAGACGCGCAAGGCAGATCACTTCCAGTTGTGCTCGATGGAGATTCTGACCAGGAAACAGCGGAATCGACGAGAGTGCTGCTGCTGGAGGACCAGCAAGCCAGCTTTACTTTTACGGGACTCTCCGGACGCCCGATACCATCGGTCCTGCGTCAATTTTCGGCTCCAGTGAATTTGAAAATCGAGCGAAGCGATGAGACGTTGGCCTTTCTCATGGCTCATGACAACGACTCGTTTACTCAATGGGACGCTGCCCAAACGCTGGCGTCGAACGTCATCCTGGACCTCACTCGCCAGGTGCAACAGGGCGAATCGTTGTCGGCTCCGAGTCACTTCCGAGACGCCTTCGGGAAGTTGCTGGACGACACGTCGTTGGATGGTTCGTTCCAGTCGCTTCTCATCACATTGCCCAACGAGCGAGTGTTAGGGCAGCAGATGGAGACATGCGACCCAGACTCGCTTCACACGGCGCGGGAATTTGTTCGCCGAGAGCTGGCAGTGACACACGAGGAGAAGTTGAAAGCTCTTTATCACGATCTTTCAGCGACAGACCACTACTCGCTCGACCAATCGTCAATCAATGATCGGCGGATGAAGAACACCGTACTCGCCTATCTGGCCATGTTGGCTGCCTCCGAAGCAAAAATCATGAGCCTCGTGTCCGACCAGTTTTGCAACGCCGACAACATGACCGACTCGCAAGCGGCGCTGTGGATCCTCGTGAACCTCCCGGGCGAGGTGCGGGACGCAGCGATTGAGTCGTTTTACCAACGCTGGAACAGCAATCCCTTGGTACTGGACAAGTGGTTCACGCTGCAAGCGATGTCAAAACGAACCGACACAATCCACCGGGTGGTCGAGTTGACATCTCACTCGGATTTCGGGCTGGAAAATCCCAATCGCGTTCGCGCGTTGCTCGGTGCCTTCACGCAGAATCAAGTACGATTTCATCGTGCGGACGGTGCTGGGTATACGTTGTTGACTGACTTCGTCTTGAAAATAGACGGCCATAATCCACAACTCGCGGCGCGGCTGATCGCCGCTCTGAATGACTATCGACGTTTCGACGAGCAGCGGCAGATGCTGATGCGTGCTCAGCTCGAACGTATCTCTCGGCACGATGGTCTTTCCAAAGATGTGCGTGAAATTGTAGATCGTGCTCTGAGTTTTTGAGTAAAGCGGGCAATGTGTGGCACTGACTCTGCCAGTGTCTTCAAAGATCGGCACCAGAGAAATTGACGGACGCTGTCAATGAAAATACAAGCACGAAGCGCAAGCGAGTGAGTCTCGAGACGGCACAATATCACTGGCGGAGCCAGTGCCACACATCGGGCTGGGACTCAGTTTCACTCACCGCCCAGCCTACGTTTTCCAGTCCAGAGTTTCCGGCAAGCAGTTCAGATTGTCACAGCCGTTTTCTCGCACGATAACCATGTCTTCGAGGCGTACGCCACCAACGGCTCGGCTGTACAATCCTGGTTCGATCGTCAGGCAGTCGCCGACGACAAGCTCCGGACCACCTCGATCGAGAAGCGGTGGTTCATGTACTTCCAAACCGACGCCGTGGCCCGTTCCATGGGTCATAGCGCAATGGGTGTCCGGGTCGTCTTCGCTTGGCAATCCCATCGGGAACCCGTGTTCATGCATGGCCGCCGAGGTTGCATCGTGGACGGATTCGCCGGTCACTCCCTCCCGAGTTGCGTCAATCGCAGCTTTCTTGGCCGCCTGAACTGCCGTGTGCATTCGCTGAACGCGTTCGGATATCTGACCGTGCACGACGGTCCTCGTGCAGTCACCGTTGTAGCGAGTCGCCTTCACGCGCGGAAAAATATCGACGATAACCGGCTCGCCAGTACGCAGCGGGCCCGATCCGTGGTGATGGCAATCCGCGGCCTGCGGACCGCCGGCGACGATCGAACCGGGATGGTCGCAACCGGCTTCCAAAACCCAAATGTCGATTTGCGTCTGGACGCGCTCACTGGTCAGCAGTTCACCACCCACTATAAGCTGTCCGGTTGCATCGACGTCAGCTGAAGCGATCCACTCCAGAGTCCGTCGCATGAGTTGTTCGGTTGTGGCCTGAGCCTCAGCCAGCCAAGCTACCTCCTGATCGTCCTTTGCACGACGCTCGCGAACTCCCAACTGCAAATCGCATTTCACATCGATACCTTGCTCGGCCAATATGTGCGCGTAAATGAATGGTAAGGTTCGGTCACTGGTGATTGTCGTAATACCCGCGCGAGCCAGGAACTCAGCAACCGACTGGGCAGTGGCTGTCTCCCGATCCCCAGACAAGCCGCCTTTGGGGGCAAAGTCGGCCGGACAGTGAACTCGGTCCACTCGGGCGTGCTGCCGTGCGCGTGCCATCTCGATATCACGAAGAATCAAGGTTGTCTCCATGCCCGACTCGCCCGGAACGGCGATCAGCGCGGTCGGATCGCCGACAATGAACCGGATTCGATGATAGAGCGAATAGCTAGAGGCGGGGATGCCAGCCATCAGGATGGCAGTCGTAGAGTCAGACATGTATAAGGCTCCGCAAAGTTAATTCTCGATTGCAGATCGGATTCTAACGCATTTGGCTCGGTGACTCATCGTACCGTGTAACGGAAATCGACAAAATCGTCTTCCGATCGTCGGATCTGTCTCAACACCAACTGCTGTTCGTGGTAAAACCCATCGCCAGTTGATTCACGCTAAGGAGACCGCCCACCCATGCGTCGGCATCTGTTTGGGCTTATTGTTTGTTGCGAAATCATCGCGGCAGCGGCGATATTGTTATCCGTCGCCGGGGTCGTCCATGGCGTCGACGTTTGGAAGCGAATCGGCACGTCATTGGCAGTCGTTTGGATGGCCATCGCCTGGTTGGTAGCGGTGACGTCACGCACCCATGGACCGATTCTGCAACTCCATCGTTGGCTTTTCGAGACCTCCTGGGAAGTCACCCTCCGCTATGTTGCCTTCCTCAGATTTCAAATCCTTCTGCTGTTGGCTCTCGTTCTATTTCCCTGGCTCGCGAGAACTTCCTTGGATCGACTGCTAGGCAATCTCTTTTTAGTCAGCTTGTTGGACGTTTTCTTCATCAGCTGGATGGCCGTGCTAGTGACATGGAGCATCATGGTGACGTCTCGGTTGGTTTGCCGTTACGGAAGTTTGCGTTTCGGAGGCGAGGGGATACGTCTTCAGTCGCGTATTGCCGACCGAGCCAGGAAATGGAGGCTCGTCCTCTTCGCTTCATTTGCCATGCCAATCCCTTTGACTTGTCTCGTCACTTCATCGATGTGGATGTGGGGTTGGCTCCCTTTGCTCGCCGGCACTGCGGCAGCTTGGGTAACATTGATGGTCATCACTTGGCAACGGGAGTCGTTGATGCCAAGCTCCATCCCTCCCTCGGACCTGTTGTTGAACGGGGGTGCCTTTCGACGCTCGGCCAATGACGAGAAGCAGGAAACGGCGACGGCCCTAGACGCAATCACGCGAATCCTGGGACCGGGATACTACGACCCGGTGAGGCGGCAGAGTCTGGAGGGACACATGCTGGCGCTCACGCTGTTGGCGGCAGTTCTGTGCACCTATGGCATGATCGGTTTTGCCTTTCGGCCATCGGGTGGATGGAATGATTATTTTCCATCACTCGGGTATCTAATGATCCTCTTTCTCTTGGCGTCGTGGGGGCTGTCGGCCGCGGCGTTCTTGCTCGACCGCTGGCGGGTCCCGACACTTTTGGTGTTGACGCTTTCTTCAATGGTCATGTACTCGCTTGTGCAAACTGACCACTTTTTTGCCACACGACCACTTGCCGCTGTTGACGCGGACGACTCCTTGACTCCCAAGGAGGCTTTTTTGGCTTGGAAAAAATCGGAGGAGAAACCGTTAATCGTCTGCACTATTAGTGGCGGTGGCATTGCTGCGGCTGCCTGGAGCGCGCAGGTTCTTACCGGATTGGAAGAGGAATTTGGCACAGCATTTACTCAGTCGCTAGCGGCAACAAGTTCCGCATCGGGTGGCAGCGTGGGGACAATGTTCTACTTGGATGACTTTGACGTTGACCAGCCAAGAACATCCGACCGACTCAATACAATCCGGAACGCGGCTGCCTCTTCCAGCCTGCGAGCCACTGCCTGGGGATTCGCCTATCCAGACGCATGGCGGTTGGCAATTCCACCAGTCATGGAAATGATGCCACACGTCGACCGGGGCTGGGCGTTGCAAGAGACCTGGCGATTTCTATTGACGAACCCGTCCACATCGATGTTGGATTGGCGAAAACGAGTACGAGTTGGAGAGATTCCCGTGCCGCTCTTCGACTGTACGGCGGTGGAAACCGGTCGCCAGTTCTTGATCTGTCCCGTCGACACGAACGATGGTAAGGCGTTTCTTGCACACCAGAGCTTTCGCGACCTCTATCCCACACGGGATATCGATGTTGTCGTCGCCGCTAGATTGTCGGCGACTTTTCCGTGGGTCACTCCAATCACGCGTATCGATCATGCTGACGGTCGGCCTGTGCTTCATGTGGCAGATGGTGCATACGTCGACAATTATGGAATCACCACGATGGTTGAATGGCTGGAACAAGTCCTGCCGGAATACGTCGTAAGTAGCGCACGTCGTGACGTGT
>DUDC01000160.1 GCA_012959465.1 Planctomycetaceae bacterium | reverse complement strand
GATTCCATTCGTACCGGCGGACACCTTCACTCCGATCAACATGGCTGTTGTCATCGAATCGGCAATCAATGCGTCGAAGTTGATCGTCGATGCTACACGTGTCGATGACCAAATCACCTTGGAAGGGATTTCCAACGTCGCGGGCGTCGTGGAGTCGTTTGTGCAGGGCGTAAGGGACTTGGCGGGCAATCTGCTGAAACCGAACCAACCTCTCGATACGACCGAATTCACCATCCTGCTCGGCTCCGGGCTGGATTATGGCGATGCACCGGTCAGTTACGATACGCTGACAGTCGACGGTGGACCCAGCCACACCGTGATACCCGGTTACGGCCTCGGTGCTGAACTCGACGTGGATGTCGATGGACAGCCCAATGCCACGGCGACTGGGGATGATACCGTCGGCGTCGACGACGAAGATGGTGTCGTCTTTGGGACCACGATTCGCGGCTTTGATGGTACGGTGACGGTCACCACGATGGGTGTTACGGCTGCTCAACAAGGTCGTTTGGACGCTTGGATCGACTTCAATCATGACGGTGACTTTGTCGACGCAGGTGAGCAGGTCTTCACCAGTGAAGTACTGGCGGACGGTCTCAACAGCCTGACCTACGCGATTCCGTCAGCGGCCACGGTCGGTGATACTTTTGCCCGCTTCCGACTCAGCTCTACTGGCGGCCTGACGCCGTTCGGGACAGCCATTGACGGTGAAGTGGAAGATTTGGGCGTCACCATCAATAGCAGCCCATGGCAAAATGGGATTAAGATTGCCGACGTGACCGGCGATGGCCGAGTCCAGCCGCTCGATGTGCTGCACATCGTCTCCTTCCTGTCACGGTTCGGCCCTCAAAACCTGCCGGTTCCACCACCGTTCATCGGAAGCGGCGGTGAGCAGATCTTCGCGGATCAAAGAATGATCGATGTCGATGGAAACGGCCGAGTCCAAGTGCTCGACGCAGCCCTCGTCGTCAATGCGATCTTCCTCCAGAACCAGGGCGGTGGTGAAGGTGAATCCACCTACGTTGCGGCGGCACTGCCTCCGATCGACGTCATGCCGAATCGGCCCGTTTCGTCTGACGAGCCGGCAACAGCCGAATTGGCAACGGCGTACGAAGTCGAATTCTCGGTCACCATGCCGACAGCCGAAGATGAACTGGACACAGATTTCGACGCTGCCCTGGTCACGGAGTTGGCCGAGGACCAAGAGCCGCTTTTAGCTGGCGACGCCCACGACAGTGTCTTCGACGCCTGGGAGTAGGTCTGACGAATGTTTTCCAGCGACAACGGGCGGCGTGAGCGATCTCGTCGTCCGTTGGCCGCTTGGATCGATTGTTACCGATTCGACGGTAACGGTCGTCGTTAAGGTTGTTAGATTCTGCATAAAGCTGGGCAAGATTTCAACTTAGGGTGCTTCTGACGCGCAAGATCCTTGTCGTAAACCGCGACTCTGAATAGGATCGAATTCAGGCAGACCGTCGGAACCGGGGAACTTTCCTCGCTTCACGGACGTCCACTTTTCTGACCGAGTTGATTCTCGAGCTTTTCCGTCTCCGAGCATTACCATGCCATTGTTTCCACGGCGCAACCCGAGTTGCCACAACCGTCGACGCCGCTCGGCGGGTACACGCACTCTATTCGTCGAGAAATTGGAGACGCGACGGTTGTTGACTGCCGTACCGTATGGCGCCGCTCCAAGCGACACGGGCGAATTCCTGTTGGGTTCGGTACTGGTGACGCCCGTCTTCTTGGAATCGAACGGCGTCTTGGACACGAGTACCGAAGACTGGACCTCGCCGCAAATTGCCGAAACTAAGGCGAAAATCGTCGATGCGATGGACTGGTGGGTGCAGACGTTGGCCAACCAGACATCGGTCCATCACCTGGAGTTCATCTACGATTTTCAGTACGCGGACACACCCGTGGAAACCAAGTTTGAGCCGATTAGCCAAACCTCCAACACATACGAATTGTATGTGGACGAATTCCTCGTCCAGGCAGGATTTGCCACATCCGGTTCCTCAACGAATGACATCCTCCCGTTCAACGACGCCCAACGCAGGAATTTCGACACGAATTGGGCTTTTACCATTTTCGTGGTGAACTCGCAGAACGACGCTGACGGAATGTTCGCAGCGGGTGGCACGTTCGACCAGGCGTTCGCCTTCGCAGGGGGGCGATTTATGGTCGTGCCATCGACGCGGCCCACCAGGACGTTTACCCACGAACTGGACCACATGTTCTGGGGCAACGACGAGTACAGCGGGGGCGGGCCCAATCTGTATTTGCGCGAACGGGGGTACTACAACACCCAAAATCTGAATGCCAAAGACAATCCGGCTCCGGGTTTTGTGCAGCAAGACAGCATTATGGCCGCCGGTACGGCCTATTTTAACGCCTTTAATAATCACACCAGCGCCCCGTCGACTCTGGCGATGATCGGCTGGCAGGACACCGATGGAGACGGTGTATTTGATGTCCTGGACATCCCACACACGCTCGACGTCTCGGCATCCTATAACGCTACCACGGGGGCGATTCGCGTCCTTGGTCAGGCTGAGGTAGGCAGGCTTCGCAATCTGAATTCCGAGGGAAATCAATCGGATATCACCATCAATCGAATCGATACACTGCAGTACCGATTGGACGGTGGGAATTGGATGAACATTGACAACTACGGCACCTACATGGCCGTTCTTGATATTTCCATGACCGTCGCAACCGGGGCAAACACGATGGAGATTCGGACGATCTCCGTCGATAGTGGCACGGGCGTGTTGGTCACGTCCTCCGAACCGTTATCCGTCCCGGCTGGCGTGCCTGTCGTGGCCGTCGAGTCGGGCATTGCCGGGAATATTTTCAACGATGTGGATTCCGATGGGCAACGGGACAACAACGAGATTCCGTTGATTGGACGAACGGTTCAGCTGTTCGACAATCAGGGAATACCCATCATCGGCCAGAGGATCGTTGAACCCGATGATTTTCCAAATGGAACGACTCTGGACGAGAGCATCGTTTCCGGTGTCACATTGTCGGCAAGCGGTTTTCTGGCATTCGATGATGCCGTGATCGCCAATTTAAGCACGACAAATCCAACGGGTGGGCTGGTCTTTGTCTACTCGGGGGCCGGTCGACTCAATACGGAATGGCAGGAGTTTCGCGCTGAATTCGTAGCGGAGTTCGATGGCCTCGTCGGCAGAGTCTCGGTCGATGCGATTGCCAGCAGCGATGGTGAGATTGCCCGCTTGGAGGCGTTTGACGGGTCGGGAAACACGTTGGGTCGGTTTACAACCCCCGCGATGACCGCCGGTCAAACAGTGACCATGGAATTGAGTGATCCGACCGTTCAAATCGCCACGGTACGAGCCTACGGCCGAAACGGACATGACGTCCATTTGGATCGGCTGGTGTGGGGTACACCGTCGACAACAACGACCGATGTGTTGGGAAACTACGCTTTCTCCTATCTGCCAGTTGGCGATTACACGGTGAAGACGTCCATTAACGCGACGATTACAACCCCTGTGAGTGCCGAGCATCTGGTGAGTTTGTCCGCCAACGCACAGGTTACCTCACGCGACTTTGGAGCAGTTTTCGCTGCACCTTGGCAAAATCCGAATAACCAGCAGGACGTGAATGCTGATCAACTGGTCACGACAACGGATCTGGTC
>DUDC01000159.1 GCA_012959465.1 Planctomycetaceae bacterium | reverse complement strand
CCACCGCCAAGATTAATCAGTGTCGCTGAAATGCCCAACGTATCGGCAGCTCGTAACGACAGGTCCAGCGAACCAGTTAAATGATCGGTGAGCTTGTCAGGATCCAACACTTGAGAACCGGCAAAAACATGAAACCCAATCACGTCAATGTGGCACGATGCCAGCAGCTCGCGAGTCTGAGCCAATTGGTCACAGGTGAAACCAAACCGAGATTCACTACCCGCCTGCACGACCGCACAGGAACCGAAGTCGGGTCGCAAACGAATCACCACCCGATTGGCCAACTTTGCATCCGAGAGCGATTGCAACTCACTGGGTGAATCGACTGAAACGACGGCACTCGGATTTTGACGCAATTGCGCGATCGTCTCAGGCACCTTGAACGGGCCGGCCACAAAGATCTTTTCGGCCGGAAATCCTGCCTCGATCGCCGTCGCCAATTCACCGGCGGACGAGACATCTGCACCAATCCCGCTCGCCGCAAAGACGTCACAAATCCCCAGGGACGCGTTGGCCTTCAACGAGTACAAAAGCTCCACGTCAGGGGGAAAATGCGTTCGCAACTTTTCCACCTGCGCTTGCAGTCTTTGCACGCTAAACGCATAGGTTGGCGTGCCGAATCGACGAACGATTTCTCGTAGTACTGTCGATGTCGCCTCGTTTGTCGCGCCGTGGTTGTCCAAACGGTTACTCCACCACCTCGAAACTTGTTACCAGGATTCTTCGTGGGTTGGCCGGCCGTTTTCGTAAAACGTCTGGCCAGCGTCCAACGTATTCGTCGATCTGGCCGGTCACTCGCACCTGTTTTCCGCTGGCAACTGACTTTTGCAGATCCCGAAAGATGACCGCGTGTTTTTCATCGGAATGTTGACTGAGTGTGAAGACCCGGTCCGATCCAGCAACCTGTAACACCGGCTTACTGTCATCGGTCGCCGAAGCGGCGGACTCCACCGTACCGATCGTCGTGACGATAAGATTGACGAGTCCACTTCGAGTACCGCCGGACAGTCGCGTCGCCCATATGCTCTCGTGCATTTTGTCCAGGTCGATCAACTTACCCTTGCGGGCGCGGAACGTAATCGTACCCTGATCGTATCGCTTCGTTTGTTCGAGTTTCTTGAAAATAACCGTGTCGTGGTCCACGTCATACTGACGTGAGATGGCGTCACACGCCACACCCGCTCATCAGTGCATTTCTGCACCGGTAACGGTCATGACACCACTGACAATCTGGCCGTTGGCCGAAGAGGCCAACAACAGCGAGAAAACAATCGATGCAAAGCGACATTTTTTGTTCATCGGTTCTCATTCCTCATTTGAGTGTGGACTCGAATCAATTTCTGTTGCGAGCCGTGTGAAACGATTCCAATTCCTGATTGGCCCGAATAATCGTGATCAGCTTATCAACCACGGAGGCGAGTTGCGAGCCTGCGAGGGCAAAATAGAGTTCATCATCGGCTAGGTCGGAATAAACGCGGTTCCCAATACAACCGAGGTTTGTGGCGGCCGCCCCGGATTGGATCACTGCAGGAATTGCTGCGCAAGTCGGCCGACCGACAGCCGATGCGTCGGTAGCCAGTCCGGCCGCGTGAACCGCCTCGCCGAGCAACATCATCTGCTTCGCGTTGCCGCTAATGATCACCACATCAGGTTCCGTTTCGGCGTCAGCCAATGGTGTATAGATGGCGACTCCAAACGGCTGATCGAGTTGTGGGATGCCAGGCACTTCGTCCATGTCGATGTACTCCAACTGAACCATCGTACCTAACATCGATTCAAGTTCCTGGGCATTCTCCGTTGGAAGTTCGATACCGTGTGTATGCGATCCGATCGGACAACCGTAGTGAGCCGACGCCTCCGTATAGAAGGAATGACCTTCTGCGGCCAACTTCCAATACTTGCAACCGGCTACGGCCGCCGCGTCGATTCGCAGCAGTCCATCGGGCGCTGTCTCTTGAAAACTGACCGCCACGCCCGCGCGTCGCAGGCCGAGCAATTCGTCGATTCTTGATCCGTCGTTCAACTGCGTTTCCCTCTGTGGCCTGTATCTCGGCTGCTAGAAACCTGTCGAACTGTTGTTCGACTTGCTAAGCGGGTCAAACTGACCCTCAGTGGGCTCAGCTCAGCAGAACCACGATTCGGTCAATCGGGGAGCACGCGGTCGGTCCGGTGACAATGAGCAAGTCACATTGACCAGCCCCCTACCGATCGCCAACTCCTTCACTTTGAAAAATGTAACGCCCGGATCCTCCTCTGACTCGGCGCCCTGTTCGACGACCCTTGCCACGCCCTTTTGCAGTTGGTCCATTTCTGGATCGGGATGCGTCCAACGATAACTGAAGGCGGCTTCATCCAGCAGCCCACGGTATGGCAGGGTCTCTTTGTGGTCGGCCAACCAGGAGCCGGGCGGAATGAGCAGGCGGATCGAGTATTGCACCGGATCGACATGATCGATCAGCCCTTGCGATTCGATGAAGTCGAGCATCTCCAGGAAGTCGTCCCGCGTCGTCCACGGCGTGAAGGTAACCCACGTCGGACGCAAGGCAATTCCCGCATCGCGAACCGTGTGAAACGCGTCAATGACCTCCTGCTTGGTATGACATTTATCTAGGATCGTCAGGACTCGATCGCTCAGCGATTCGACAGCCGAAATAATGAACAGGCAACCGGCCTTGGCAAATTCGGGTAGGTCCTCTCCTCGGGTGAGCAGATGCTCGACCTTGGCGGTAAAATCGAAGGTGAGGTCGGGAAACTCCTCATGCATGGCCCGGACAACGCGAAGTGAATGTTTGGGGCCGTTCAGGAAATCTGGATCGCCGAACGTGATGTGCGTAGCACCCGCTTTCACTTGCCGGCGAATATCTTCCAACACCACTTCCGCGGGCAGAATAAAGAACCGCCCACCATAGACCGGCGGAATCGGGCAATGCGTACACAGATGCAGGCAACCGCGACTCGCCTCCACGTATCCGGCCGTCCGCGTGTTACCGTTGTGTTCCAGCTCCGCGTACTGATCTAGAGACGGTAATCCGTCACGCTGCGGCACGGCAAACGAAAGTTTTTCAAGAACCGGCAACGCCGGCTGTCCATGCTGGATTACGCCGGCAACTTCCACTTTTGAGTCACTGTCAATCGCCTCGACAAGGGCCACCAGCGGTTTTTCGTATTCGCCGCCGATGCACCAGTTGGCTCCGTGCTCCAGCAGGTATTCCGAGTTCAATGAAGCGTAAAGGCCGTAGAAACAGATCTGACACGTCGGATTCAATTCGCCAATTCGCTCGGCAACACGTACGCCAAGCCGCATCGCCGTGTGCATTGGAACGGCAATCGCAATCAGCGAGGCAACGCGAACCTTCTCCTCGTCAAAGTCCTCCACGGCGATGTCCATGACACTCGGCTGGAAGCCGGCTCGCTGCAGAAATCCCATCGGCATGGCCACACCCAACGGCTGGTGGCCGAGCTCGTAGCAGGAGATTAGCAGGACGGCTCCTGGACTCCGTAAGTTCATCAAATCCGCCTTCAGTTGAAATTCAGCTGCAAAAAAACGGTCTTGTTGTACCACGATTTGAACAGGGTAATTCTAACAGCATGAGCGACCACCAACTGCCCATTTCTGTGACCAAATCGCTGATTTTGATCGCTGGTTGGTACTCCGTGGTCCGCAGAATGCGTAAAACCGGCGAAGGGCGGCCCGCGACGGTCATGCTCTTCGTGACACTTTGCCCCTGTCCAAGAAATCGGAAATCGGCTAAACTGGCTGGCGTGATTGATTGACTTCCGGCCAGATTCAGATTCCCACCACTGGGCGTTCTCTGCCCAATGACCCCTGAACAGTACCTGACGCGTTCGATCATTCTGGCAAGTGGCTATGGCAAAAGATTGCCGGGCTAAAGCCTGTCCTTTGGACAATAGCCGACACTTGCACCAGATTCGTTCGTGCGTGATTTCCATTCAGGTTACCCTTCGATTGAGTTCCAAGGCTGGATTTGTGGTCCAGCTATGGGAGCCCGTACTCCCGCTGACGACCGTTTTTTTGCGACGGTCTTCTCCTCAGTCGATACTCTCAAAAACAATTTGTAGGTAGCTCTTTATGTCCCAGATTGAAGCAGAGTCTGCGTCGAGTGATAGTGATAACGACGCAGCAATTTCAGCTCCCGAGCGAGAAACCAAGAACCGACCCAACGGCACAGGGTTCCATGCGCTCGGGCTCAATGACCAACTCATTCAGGCCGTCGAAGCTTCCGGCTATTCCACGCCGACGCCGATCCAGGCACAGACGATTCCGTTGTTGTTGAGTGGACGCGACGTCCTCGGCCAAGCACAGACGGGAACTGGGAAGACGGCCGCCTTTGCACTGCCCCTGTTAGCGCGGATTGACATTTTCAAGAAACGACCGCAAGTCCTGGTTCTCGCACCGACTCGGGAACTGGCGATACAGGTGGCAAAGTCCTTCGAAACCTATGCCAGCAGCATGAAAGGGTTGCGTGTCGTCCCGATATATGGCGGCCAGGACTATCAAATCCAATTTCGCGCTTTGAGTCGCGGTGTCCACATCATTGTGGGTACACCGGGACGCGTGATGGATCACATGCGACGCGGTTCTCTAAAACTCGACGATCTTCAGTGCCTTGTTTTGGACGAGGCCGATGAAATGTTGCGAATGGGCTTCGCGGAAGATGTCGACTGGGTGCTCACGCAGGCTCCCAAGAAACGGCAAATGGCATTATTTTCCGCCACCATGCCCGCGTCCATTCGTCAGATCGCTCAGAAACACCTTAACGATCCGGCCGAAATCACGATCGCCCAACGGACGGCGACGGCCGAAACGGTGAATCACCGGTACATCGTAGCCGCGCCGCACCAGAAACAAGCCACACTGGCACGGGTCTTGGAAGCAGAACCAACCGACGGCGTTCTGGTTTTCGTGAAGATGCGAAGCACCACCGAACCGCTGGCTGAGTTTCTATCCAAGGCGGGCTTAAAGACGGCCGCCTTGAACGGCGACATCGCACAAAAGCAGCGCGAGCGGATCGTGCAGAGCTTGCGTTCCGGAAGAGTCGACATCATCGTGGCGACCGACGTCGCCGCCCGTGGCCTCGATGTGCAACGCATCAGCCATGTTATCAATTATGATCTGCCACACGACAGTGAAGGTTACGTGCACCGGATTGGTCGCACGGGGCGAGCTGGTCGCAGTGGCGAAGCGATCCTGTTCGTGCACCCGCGTGAACGCCGCTCGCTGAAACGGCTTGAAGAAGCCACGCGACAGACAATCCAGCCGATGAATCTACCGTCGAATCGCGATATCAACAAACAACGGGTTGCTGGTTTTCACGAGAGCATTACCGCCGGGTTGGCGCACAAGGATTTGGAAACGTTCCATTCGATCATCACCCAATATCAACGCGACAACGATGTGCCGATCGAGCTGGTTGCGGCCTCGCTGGCAGTCCTTGCCAACGGTGAGACTCCGGCGCTTGTCAAAGACGATTTCAAGCAAGCTCAATTCGCCAGCGGATCGGATCGTGACCGCGGAGACTATCGCTCCAAGTCACCAAAGGGGAAGACACGGTACGAGCGCAAGTCCGCGGGACCGCGTTCCCCGGGACGGATGGAAACCTACCGAATCGAGGTCGGTAAAAATCACCGCGTCCAACCCGGCAACATTGTCGGTGCGATCGCCAACGAAGCCGGCCTTGGTCACGAGTCCATTGGCAAGATCAAGATCTTCGATCGCTTTAGTACTGTTGACCTTCCCGCAGGCTTGCCCGGGGGATTAATCGAAACGCTCAAGAACGTGGTCGTGTCCGGTCGCAAGCTCTCCATTTCCCGCTCAGACCATTCGAAGCCGAGTCCCGCACACTACCAGTCCGGCAAACGACCCTTCAATAAGTCGAAGGCAAAGCCGAAATACCGAAAGCGTGCTGCGAGCAGCAAATAAGCGTAATGTGTAGCACTGGCTTCGCCAGTGTATCACCCTGCACAGGGTCATGGGGCCGTCTTTCGTTCCCGTACACGACCCAAGCGATCCTGCTGAGAAGCGTATTCGTAGTACAGGATGGTATCGCCTAATCGTTGCTTCAACAGCGGAGGTTTAGGACTCCGCGAAGCGACGATGTAATCGACCGTGCGCGCCTCAACCGCTCGATCGAGATCGTCGCGGCGGATTACTTTCGCACCGTCGGCCGTGAACTCTTCGGATCGTGCACCACGATGACGTGTCCAACCGATCAATTGACCGTCGTTGTCGTAGCGATACTCGTCGCGCCAGTCTTTGGGCAGGTCGATCGTCGGGTCCACGTAGTTTCCGCCAGCTTCCCGATCGGTATACGTGACGGACTGAATCCTTTTCTTTTCGTCGTAGACGCGAGTTTCATTGTCGAGGTAGTAGAACGTGACGAAGCCAGGCGCCGAATAGTATTCGCCGTTGTGAACAAAAACGCCGATATCAACTCGGTTGGATTCCATTTTCGATCCAGGCGAAATGGGGCGACGCTCGTGGTAGGGAACGACCAACTCGACAACGGAGCCGGTTTCATTCATGGGACGAATCTCGATTCCATCGGCATCACCACGTAGGACGGCCCAATGCCATTTTAACGGATGCCCGTTGAGGTCGTAGCTAGCCTCCGCGCTTACGACCATCCGCCGCGAGTATTGGGTCGACCGCACGATCCGGGCGATCACCGCCTGGGAATTGAACAATCGTTCTCGCGGCCCGGCGTCGAAGTAATCTCGGCCCACCACGCCCAAATCCTCCTTCAACACGTTCAATCCCATGACTGGTGGCACGTGCTCGCGGCGTATGTTGTGGGCCATCTTGACCATTTTCAAGACGTCGAGTTGGTCGCCGCGAAATACGGTCGGGTGCGCAACGCCCCTCAGGTAGTCGTCCGATGTGTCGAGTTGTTTGTTCGATTGTCGCAGTATCATTTGCACTGTGGGCATGAGCGTTCCGGTCTTGGTCAAAAGCCGTTTCACATCTGGTCGAAATGCGGCCAGCGTGCAGGCAATCGCATCCAGAAACGGTTTGTCCGACCACGAAGAACCCTGGGAGATCAATAAGTAGGGAGTGTTGGTGCAATACACGTCGCCATATCCACCTTGGCCGTTGTGTCCCGGGTCGTGGTCCCGATGCTCGGGATAGACGTACAGATGGTTGCCAACGTACTGGGCGTAGATCATCGCCGTCTGCCGCGGCTGAGTGTATGCCAAACGTGGTTGGCTGCGCCAAAAAGGACCGGCCACGATCGAGGTGGAAGAGTTGCCAAAAGTGACAGCGTTGTAAAGGAAACTGGCCTGCAATCCGCTGTGCAAGTTGTTCTTCCGAGCAGCTTTGGCGAACTCGATCCGCGTCAGTTGTGGAAAATCTCGGTATCGCAGGTTGGAATGATCGCCGTCGTGGTTGTCGTAAACGTCTCCGTGATTTCCGGCCGCCGTGCCTTCACTATACCAACGACGAAGCAGTTTCCCCACCTCACCATGACCGACCACCACGTTGCCAATAGCTGGTCGGGGCGTTGCAACGGTGGAAAAGGCAAACAGGCTACGAAAGACGCCATTGGCCACATCGTACCTGGTATTGTCTTCGTCGACCCAAACGACACCGCGCCGCGGGAGGTGGGATTGAATGTCGTCTTTTGCCGGTTTCGGATCCGCCTTGTTGCGACGAGCGTGTGCGATCAACTCGGGAAATAGCGGATGGTCGCGGAGGCTCTCCAAATCGACATCGTTTTGTATTGCGGCCGCGTCACTCATTCCCAATTCGACTGCCCGCGTCAAACTAACGATTGCGTCGTCGAGCTTGTCCTGCCGAGCCTGAGCGCAAGCGACGTTGTACGGGCCGTCCCACCGGTCGGGCAACAGTCGGGCCGCCTCCACCGCCCGCTGTTCTGCCTCCGCGTAATCACCGTCTTGAATCGACCTCACCACCGAGTCTTGCAGCTGCTTGTAACGCTCCAAAGTCTGAGGCGTCGCAAAGACCCCGGTTGGAGTATCCGGTGGCTTCATTGCGCCAAACAGAACCAGGACGGTCCCGAACAAGCAGGCCAAAACAAGTGAGGGAGAGCGGATGATTGCCATAACGGCTAGTGTAGGTCACTTTCGCCGAGAGTGACCAAGGAATCGGCTGGCATTAGCCAATTCGACAGGCGATGGGCAGATAGTCGATGCCGACTCAACAAAAAAGACCGCCCCGAGGGCGGTCCGCTTTTCTGTTCGATCAGTGTTGGCTTGGTAGACTGCCTACGCTTTGCGGCGACGTCGGGAGACCAAAACCGCAATGCAACCGATTCCCAGCAAGGCAAAAGTGCTGGGCTCCGGAACTGCTGATAGGGTGTAGCCAATGTCTACCAGACCACCGGTTGTAACCGTGCTGACAAACGTGCCGGCACCAATCCAACCGGTCATCAATTCGTTTTTGAAATCCAGCCCAGTAATGTTGCTCACGATTCCCGTGTTCCCGCCACCGCCGTCCACTTCGTTCCAATGACCATTCGCAGTACCCGAATCACCGCCCAACTCAACCGGAACAAAAGTTGCCCCTGGCTGGTTAAATTCTGTCTGCCAGGCGGCAAGCGCATTAACTCCGGTGTACTCACCTGAGTCCGTTACATACAGCTGTTGAAATCCACCGATACTCCACAACGTTCCAATGCCTAGAACGTGTCCCATTTCGTGCAAAATCACATCATCCAGAATTCCACTTGTGTCAAGGTCGACTGTGTCTGCCGTGTCGAAGGTCATGGTCCCCGTACGGGCGTAGGCGAAGTTTCCAACCCCCTCCAAGTCACCGGGTCCTGCAGAACCAAGTATGCCTCCGGAACCATCAATCGGGGCCAGGGTCGTCGTAATGGTGAGGATGGTCGAAGCCACATTTTCTTGGTATCCAGAGATCAACGACTCCCAGGTCGCCTCAGCCGAATCGAACGCCGTCTGCTCAGCAGCCGACGGTGTATTGTTATGCACCAATTGAATATCGAATCCAACAATGCCAGCCTCAGCACGTTGAGCTGAAACGGTCGTGATCGCAAGAACAGCGAGGGAGAAAAGAAGGCGTTTCATAGAAGAGTCCTCAACGCAATTGGTCTACGCGACATAATAGATCCCTCATCAATCAAAGCGCAATATATGCGACAACGTTGGGCAAAACAATCAAATGGTCCGCAAAATTCCCTTTTCCTTTATTTGCCCTAACTCCACCAGCCAGTTCCCTTGCCCCCAACAATGGGCTATCGGGGGAGCACGAGACATCTCAGCTTCGCTTATGATGCCGTGCGCTGGTGAAATCGCCCATGCTGGCTGGTCACGTTCATCGAACGTGACCTACGAAAGGACATCTGATGACTCGATGGCTCATGATTCTCGGGTTCCTGCTCCTGGCCGTGCCGGCCATGTCGGCGGAAAAGCCGAACATCTTGTTTGTCTTGACGGACGATCAGGGCTGGTGGGATGTGGGCATGCGTGGGAATAAGGATCTCGACACGCCAGTGCTGGACGCACTATCCGAAGAGAGCGTGGACTTTTCTCGCTTTTATGCGGCGCCCGTATGCGCTCCGACTCGAGCAGGTCTGATGACGGGCCGGTATTGTTTTCGCACGGGGCTATATAACACGCGATTTGGTGGCGACACATTAGGTTTGAGTGAAGTGACAATTGCCGAACAATTGAAAAAGGTCGGCTATCGAACCGGCTGTTTCGGAAAGTGGCATTTAGGGAAATACGCTCCCTACCAACCTCACCACCGCGGCTTTGATGAGTTCCTCGGGCACTACCACGGACACATCGACAAGTACGACTATCCCGATCAAATCGTGCACAATGGTAAGCCTGTGGAAGCGCGACGCTATGTGACGGACCTGTTCACGGACGCGGCGATCGAATTCATCGAAACCAACCAAAAGCAGCCTTGGTTTTGCTATCTGCCTTTCAATGCACCGCACTCGCCGTGGGTCGTGGGTACCAGCCACGATGGACAAGCTCGTGGCGATCTGCTGATCAACAAGTACTTGAAGCGGGGACTGGAACTCCGCGAGGCTCGCATCTATGCGATGATCGACATCATCGATCAAAACGTCGGCCGCTTGTTGAAAAGGCTTGATGAACTGAAATTGACCGACAACACGGTCGTGTTGTTCATGACCGATAACGGCGGAGTGAGCCGTCACTTCAAGGCCGGGTTAAGGGCCAACAAGGGGTCGATCTACGAAGGCGGCGTTCGCGTTCCGCTTTTCGTGCGTTGGCCAAAACACTTCCCCGCTGGCGGCCGAGTTGAGGCGCAGTGTTCACACGTGGACCTGTTCCCCACATTTTGCGAGTTGGCCGGCGTACCGCTGCCTGACGATCGCAAGATCGACGGGATGAGTCTGCTGCCGTTGCTCGAGGCGGGCAGTGGGCAACGTCATCACAAGTACGTCTACCACACGTGGGACCGCTATTTCCCCAATCCGAACGACCGCTGGGCAATCTCCGATCAGCGTTGGAAGTTGGCCTGTCAGATTCGCCGAGGCGAAACGGCTACTGAGAAAAACTGGCAACTGTTCGATCTGGACGCAGACCTCGCCGAGAAGAACAACTTGGCCGACAAGCACCCCGAAATCGTCCGCCGACTGCGCGCCGAGTTCTTGCGTTGGTTTGACGACGTGACAGACGGCGTCGAATATCGTCCGGTACCTATTCCAGTCGGTCATACCGCGGAACCGCTTGTCGAGATTCAACCCAGTTGGGCAAAGTGGCAGGGCAAGAATGTCACGTATGTATTCCGGGGCTACGACTGGGACACCATCGAGGGATGGAAAGAAGCGGGCGAACACGCGACTTGGAAGTTAGATGTACTGCGCGGTGGAACATACGAGGTTGCCATCAGTTACGGTCGATCGGCTCGTGGTGGTGGTACGTTACGACTCAGCGTCGGCGACCAGACTGTCGAATGCACTCCACCCACAACGCCGACAGCGGATGTCTTTACCCGCCTCGACGTGGGCACGCTAGTGCTGTCGAAAGGACCTGCAACTCTCAAGGCCGAGGTGGTCACTGCACACGGCACGGAGCTGCTGCGACTAAACCGCATCTTTCTGCGTCGCGTGCCGAAGTAGACTGTGGCATTGCGATTGTGTTCAGCAAGAGGTGGCCAAAATATTAGACATTGGCAAGCCGCGTTTCGGCATCGCCAAACCGATCCTCATGCACTCCCATTCCATCCATGATCGACAGGTAGAGACTGCAGAGTTTTCGGTTTTCGTCGCCTGCATCTCGGTAGTCCAAGACACGTCCCGTCTTCAAGTGGCCACCCAAGCCGCCGACCAGAAGTACCGGCAACTTTGTACTGTCGTGTTTGCTTCCCGACCACATATTGGAAAGATACAGCAGGCAGGAATTGTCTAACACGGTTCCGTCACCTTCCGGCATCGCATCGAGTCGTTGGGCAAGGTAGGCGAGCTGACTACAGTAATAACGAGAAATCCGCTCGTAGTCGTCAGAGAGGTCGCTGTGCGAAGCCGAGTGATGCGTCTTGCGGACGTCAAGGAACGGATAGAATAGTCCGGAGATGTCACGGCACAACAGCAAACTAGCGACGCGAGTCTTGTCCGTTTGAAAAGCGAGGGCAATTATGTCGCACATCAATCGCATGTGTTCACGGATATCCTCGGGCAGACCGTTGTCAGGTCGTTTCATCGCCGTTAGAGTTTTGCCTTTTCCTTGAGCGTGGTCTGCGGCTTTCGCCTGCTCCTGCCTCATACGCTCAACTCGCTTTTCAACTTCACGTACGCTCGTCAAGTATTCATCGACCTTGGACTTATCGGCAGCACTAACACGTCGACTCAGACTGGCCGCTTCTTCCTTGACGCGATCCAAAATACTGGCGTTTCGACTGTTGACTCGATTGTCGAACAGGTTATCGAACGCCAGAGATGGGTAAACTTCCATCGGGACAGGTGATGTTGCGTTCTGCCACGAAATGTGCGAGCTGTAGGCCATCGAAAAATTGGTTTCGTGATAGCCGGTGATTGGCTGTTCGCATCCCAAAACCAAACTCGGTTGCACCGTCGCTTGGCCGAAACGATTCGCCAACAGCTGGTCGACGCTCATTCCACCTCGCAACTCCGCTCCCTTTTGGAGTTTCGCACCGGAGAGGATATTCCCTGTTTGCCCGGGATGAATTCCGACACCGACGGCTGCTTCGTTGAACAGGCCGTAAACAAAGTTCATTTTCGACCGCAGGGGTTCCATGGGCTGAAGGCTCTTGCCCAGCTCCATGTCATTTCCAGCACCCTTTGCCCACCAGTGATCTGCGTTAATTCCACAAGCCATGAACAACGTCGCGAATCGCTTTGGAATTGATTGTGACCCATCACTGATTTTCGATTCGCCCCAAACCGGTATCGATTCCAGCCACGGAAGCGCCATCGCGGCACCTGCGCCGCGAAGAAGAACTCGGCGGGAGATCTGCTGGCCCTGAGATGGCATTTCTCATTCCTTGCTGAGCATGACGTGCCCACGTTTGGTCAGGAACTGCGGACTTGTAATGATAGTCTCGATCAGGCTTCCAAATCGATATTGGTTGGCAGCGAGATCGACTTTCATCTCTCCAACCAAGATATCATCGGAAAGCAAAAGGGTCCGACCAAGAGCGTAAGATAGCAATTTTCGACACAAATTATCGAGGAATTCGTCTTGGCGTTCCTCTTTCAAATACTCTTGCAACCCATCGAGGCCAACCGATTCGTAGCCGCCAGGGAGAATCGCCACGTCGGTGATCGGCCGCCCACCCAAGTCCAACTCGCGCAACTCGCCAACCGGTCCATATCCTTCAAAGACGAGCCCGATCGCGTCGAATCGATCGTGGCATGCGGAACAACTCTTGTGCGCGCGGTGCCGAGCGAGTGTTTCGGCAAGTGTAAGGTCGCCTAGTTTTGACTCATCGTCAGGCAAGTCGGGCACATTCGGCGGCGGTGGCGGGATGCGTTCTCCGAGCAAACGACGGACCACCCAATAGCCGCGTTTCACTGGACTGGTACGCCGACCTGGAGCGTTCTTTGTAAGAAACACGGCCATCGGAAGCAGCCCGCCGCGACCGAATTTACCCGCTGCGTCGACGCGTTTCCATTCGCCTGATCGGAAAGTCAATCCGTGCATGCCGTAGTGTTTGGCCAGAGTAGCATTGACGAACGTATGATCCGCGTAAAGGAATTCGAGCGCGGACCCGTTGTGTTGCACAAGATCGACGAAGAAGACAATCGGTTCTTCGAACATCGCTTGTCGCAAGGTGTTTGTGAACGAAGGGAACCGTTGGCGGTCAACACTGTTGTGCTCTTGGAAACGGCGGAAGTCCAACCAATGCCCGGCAAACTCCGTCGCCAGGCCACGGACGCGGCCGTCTGCCACCATGCGGCGTGCCTGAGCAATAAGTACTTCGGGCCGTTGCAAATCGTCGCTCGCAATATGACTCAATAACTCCCCATCTGGCAGGCTGGCCCAAAGGAAATAACTGAGGCGACTCGCTAGTTCGCTGCTTGTCAACTGCTGCGTCTCTGCGGCTGTTCTGGCTTCATCGAGCCCGTCCCGGTTCAGGCGATAGCAAAATCGAGGCGACATCAATATATAGACGATCGTGTCTTGGACAGCCTCCTCGTGAGTGAGCTCTGCTTGATTCTTCAACGAGTGGTAAAAATCAAGCAGCTCGTCTTTTTCGCTTTGCGTCAACGGATGTCGAAATGCGGTCTCGGCAAATTTCAGCAGCGACGTCAAGTGACTTGGTTGGGACGCGAGACGCGACTTTTCAACGTGTCGTATCTGCTTGTTAATATTATTGAAGAAGTCTTCAATGGCTCGCAACGATTTTCCCCGGCCACCATCCCGTTTTACTTTCGACAAATAGACCTGGGACAGTCGTTTGATCATTGGCTCCAACGTTACGTCTTTGTCCTCGGCGCGGGCAAAATCGAATTCAGGGTCCCGCATGAAGGAAGAGTCCGTGCGCTCGAACCAAACGAACCCTGAATACTGACGCATCGGAGCGGACGTGACATAGTCTAACTCGTGCCACAGACGATCAAGTTCCAAATTCTGTTTCTCGTCGAGCATCAACTTGCAGAGCGGTGTGTCGTCACGAAAATAGCCCATCATGCTGTGAAAACCTGCGCTCAGGAACCGGCCTCTTTCTTGTTCCTCTCTAGGAGTTTCCAGATAGTCACGCCCACGTTCTGAAATGTAGAAAGCGTCAGGGAATACGGCACAAAATCGGTCGTATGCAGCGATGTGACGTTCACGTTCCTCACCGTCATCAGGAATCCTTAATTCACCCGGTATCGCATCTGCCGGGGATTGAGTGGTCCGTCTTGTTAACGCTTCGTGATTGCACTTCATGCGGTGCATTGCATATTGACGGTTCTTCCAGAGCACAAACGTCTGGGAGCCGCGATGGACACCCGCGGCGTTGAGGTTCTCGAATTTTCGTTGCAACTGCCCGCGAAGCTGTACGACATACTGTCCCATCTCGTGGCATCCTCGCCTGGCGGCCTCCGACTCCCGCTCGGTCGAGGGTAGCTGGTTCCACATCTTTTGCAGCTGCGAAATCGGGCCAATCTCTTCACGCGTTTCCAGCGTTGACCATATCATCTCTAAATACTTGGGGCTAATCCGCTGTGTCGCAGCAACTTCACTGAGCTGCGTTTTCGCATTCCCGCAAATCGCGCGACAACGGAATATCCATGCTGCATAGAAGTACTGGTCGTAGTCCGTTACTTGGCTTTGGTAAAAGTCGATGATGCGACGAACACAGTACTTGTCGCGATCCGTGTCGGTGACGACTGGAAAAGGAGCAAAGCTAAACCCATCGGGTTTCAAGACCAAATGATCAACGACACTTCGCGCAGCGCCAATGTATTTTTTGAGTAACGCGGGAGACATACCCAAGGACTCACCGGAGTTGTCGAATCCAGATTCGTTTGCCGGATCAACCGGAAACTCCTTGGTCGGTTGCATATCGACCCCGGTCAGGTCCCGGATGCTGTAATTGTATTCGGTGTTGCTCAGTCGCCTGGCCTGCACGACACCAGGGTCACCGGCCGTGCGAATAGCTTCGGACCGACGGAAGCGACGTATCCATTGAGTTACCTGGCTACGGACTTCCATTGAGGGTTGTGTATCAGATTCGTCTGGCGGCATTTCACCAGCTTCGAGCCGATCGAGCACGATTTGCCACGTCATGTGGGCCGTTGTAACACGATGGATGGAATTGAAAACACTAAGGTCTAACTCGCCTTCTTTTCGATCAACACCGTGGCAGATCAAGCACTGTTTCTTCAGAAATGGAACGATTGTTTGACGGAATTCCTCTTCCAAGGCGAGCGTTTCCTCATCCGATGCAGCGGCTATGTTGTTTCGCAGCGCGAATTGGGCACAACACGTCAACAACAGAATGAGAATGGTGGTCAGACGGCTCATCGAGGTCGGAGGGCCAGTGAAGGAGGATGGAACGATTGCGAATCGGAAGGACCAGCTATTGTACGCCATTTTGGACCTCGGTGTATTCATGTCTTCATCCCGTCAAGATAGGGAAACGCCCGAGACGTAACGATAGAAGGCGTTAAAGAATGACACCATGCGAAACCGTGCCATGACGTACGTCGTCGTAACCACCAATGCCACTCTTTATTCCCATAGGAGCGAAATATGCGTCCCGCAAATCTAGTGCTGCTTGCAATGTGCGTCATCGGCGTCGTCGATCGAACGAACGCCTACTCGGCCGAGGTTGAAGCGGGAATCTACCGGATCACATCCGATGGCCAAGGAGTCGAAGCCGCACGTACAGTGGGTGGAACGGTGGACTTGGGGGAGCGGTTGGCAACAAATTTGGGCGACAGCACTATTTGGTCGCTTACAAATCGAAACGATTACTACCGAGTCATGGTGAAACTGGCCGCTCCATTAGAGAGGCAACATCGATTGGCCATCTGCGTCGACGGAGTTTGCGAAGTAGTCGGTTCGATATCAGCTCCCGATGCCGATGGGAAAGTGGCAGTATTGGCCGATGTGGTTGGTCAAGCAAACGCACGACAAGTGGCAGTCGCTCTCAATGCGAAAATTCAAGATCGTCAGCATCCCGGTCATCAACTTCGTGTGAGCTTTTCTACGGTGCGGGAGAGTCATCGAATCGGAGAGCCAGTGGTGCTGAGCCTCAGAATTGTGAATGTCGGCAAGACAACCGTCCGATTCCTTGAAGGTGGGCAGCAGCGGGGTCCTCGCAATAATCAATTTGGCTTTACGGCTTTTGCAGGTCATGGGTCGGGGAAATCGATCTCGGACACGGGTGATCCTCGACACCGCGGCGGCATAGGCGTATACCGCGAGTTAAAACCCGGTGACGTGTTTGACAAACAGGTGGACATCAGCAAATGGTTCAAGTTCGAGAAAGCGGATACGTACCAAGTCACCGGTACGTATGAACTCGAACTGCGTGACAAGGACTACAGTGCCCGGATCATCTGGAAGGAATTTGTCACCGAACGATGCCGCGTGCGGATCGAGAAATGACGTTGAGCTAGGGTTTGCCTGACGAGTCAACATTCAATGTGTGGCACTGGCTCCGCCAGTGCTATCACCCGCCGGGCGCCAGCCCACGGTTCTTGCCATACGTTGACTAACGTTTTCTTGGTACAAGACCCGGACGCTAGCGCGTGCCGGCTGATTCGTCAATTGAGCACGCACCGCTTCCAACACCGGCAGAGTCTGTGCTCATGTCAGCAGACGTCCCCATTCAACTCATGTAAACTATGAGCTCGGATGAAAACTGGCGATGCCTTGCCAATCCGCCCGGTTTCCGCAGAACTTTCCTCAGTGCTCACGGTTAACCAGTGCTCACGGTTTACCAGTAACGGGGAAAGCCATTGATATCTATGAGGAGAATCGATCATGCGTCGCACTGCTATCGTGTTATTGACGGCCGGGGCCATTTTGCTATTGGCACACGATGGTCGATCGCAGCCTCCAGGCAACAACCCTCCGCGAGGTAGCCAATCTGGTCGGCCGTCACGAGGCGGTTTTGTTCCGCCGCCTCCCCCGCTCATGGTCGCACTCGATGCAAACGGGGACGGCGAAATTTCCGCCGAGGAATTGAAAAACGCCGCCTCAGCGATCCGAAAACTCGACAAAAACAAGGACGGCCAAATCGCGGGCGAGGAGCTTGTGCCGCAGTTCGGCGGTCGGGGCGGATTCCCTGGCGGCGGTCGAGGCGGATTCCCCGGTGGTGGACGAGGCTTTCCGGGCGGTGGACGAGGCGGATTCCCTGGCGACGCGAATGCCGAGACGGTTCCGCCCAGCAAAATCGAGTTTCGAGATGGCGCGGCGGAGATTCCTGACCATGGGACTTTCCAGAAACTCTCCTACAAGGGCGACGAGGTCCTGATCGACACGTTCTTAGCCGGTATCGAGTTTGTCAAGTTCACATTGGACAAAGCGACGACCGACGATCGACAGCTCTACTTCATCAATACAAACACGCACCGCGCACACATGATGTTCGGCCGCGCCGCCGGGCTCCCGTTTCGCGGCGGCGACCAAATGAAAGGCGTATTGGTCTATCGGCCAATGCTCAAATCACCGAGCGGCAAGGCAGGACTCTTCACTTTCGAATTCGAACCTTTTGACGCCTACTCACACGAGATGGTGAAAATCTGCCATGCGGCGCTGCTATCGAAAATGCCAATTCTAAAAGGTAACGTCGGTTATTACCCACGAGGGGAACGGGCGATCGCAAGGTATACCGAAGACAAGGCAGAGTATAAGCGGTCGGGTATCCCCGTCTATCAGGATGAAGACCTCAACAATACCGACGTCGCGTTTCTTCCATTGAACGCGGGAGAATCCTTCGGCCGGCTGCGGCTAATGAAAATTGACGAGCGTCCGAGTCCACGTGACATCGTTCTCTATCAGTCGCTCCCGAACGAAATGCCGCGGGTGGCCGGCATCATCACGGCCGTTCGACAGACTCCGCTTTCGCACGTCAATCTTCGCGCAATCCAGGACCGGATCCCCAACGCATTCATCTCGAATGCTGGAAAAATCGACGCCATACGGCCGCTGATCGGAAAGTATGTCTCCTACCAGGTAACCGCAGAGGGCTACAAAATTCGCGAAGCAACGTTGGGTGACGTCGAGGCCCACTTCGTTGATCTTCGGCCGTCGAAAAAGCAAGTGCCCGTACAGAACCTCTCGGTCACTCGAATTCGCGGGTTGGACGACGTCAAATTTTCGGATGCGTCCAGCGTGGGCGTGAAAGCCGCCAACCTGGCGACGTTGCGTACGTTCGGATTCGCGGAGGGAACCGTGCCCGCTGGATACGCCGTGCCATTTTATTTCTACGACGAATTCATGAAGCACAACGGATTCGATCAGTATGCAGCCGAACTCTTCGAAAAATCGGAATTCAAACAGGATCGCGATTCACAGGAAGCACAACTAAAGAAGTTTCGCGGAATGCTTGCCGCGGGCGAGATGCCGAGTTGGATGATGAGTGCACTGGACGAACTGCAAAAGTCATTTCCACAGGGCTCGTCGATCCGTTGCCGTTCTAGCACAAACAACGAAGACCTTCCGGGATTCAGTGGGGCTGGACTGTACGATTCCTTCACTCATCATCCAGCAGAGGGCCACCTCTCAAAGTCGATTAAGCAGGTCTATGCGAGTTTGTGGAACTTCCGAGCTTATGAAGAGCGAGACTTCTATCGTGTCGATCACTTCGCAACTGCAATGGGCGTACTAGTTCATCCGAACTTCAAGGGTGAATTGGCCAATGGCGTGGCAGTCACCGATGACATCCTTTACCAGACCAAGGGACACTACTATTTGAACACACAAGTTGGCGAGGACCTCGTGACCAATCCAGATGAGGCGTCGATTCCGGAGGAGCTTTTGCTTGATTGGTGGAACATCCGTGACAATCAGTTGATTCGTAATTCGAACCGGTCGTCCGACCGAAAGTCGCTGCTGTCGCCAAGTCACCAGGAACAGCTACGCGATTATCTGGCCACGGTTCACGCCAAATTCACGAAACTCTACGGCAGCTCTTTGGAAGATGAGAACTTTTCGATGGAGATCGAGTTCAAGATTACGCAACAGGGGAAGCTTGCAATCAAACAGGCGAGACCGTGGGTCTACGCAAGAAAGAGTCCCGTCCAACAGACAGACGAGGGCGGACGCGGGAGGTTTTAATCTCCACAATGGCCCATTTTTCGCGGCTCATTCAACATTGCCGCTCAATCGCCGTCTCGTGTGCGGATCTTGGGTGCGGCTGACCGATAATAAAATATGTCGTGTCGCGCTGGGATGAAAATGATAGGATGGTTGGAACGAAAGGACTGATGCGATGCTCACGATCTTTGACGGACACACTCGACATTGTCAGGGCGTAACCCGGCGCGATCTCCTGCACATTGGCGCCTTGGGATTGGGCGGCTTAACGCTCCCAGGCATGCTGAAGGTGGCACAAGGAACCGAACAAATCGTGCGAGACAAATCGGTTGTGCTGTTGTTCCTTCAAGGCGGGCCCACGCACATTGAGACATTCGACCCGAAGATGTCCGCACCTGCCATCAACCGAGCCATGTATGGCGAAGTGAAGACCAAGCTTCCGGGAGTCACATTTGGTAGCCACTTTACCGGGTTGGCAAAACTGGCAGATCGTCTTTCCATTGTCCGTTCCTTTCGTCACGGCAATGGCAGTCATGGATCAGCGTCCGAGTTGGTTGCCAGTGGTGGCAATTCGACGGGGGCGACCATGGGCACTATCTACGCGAGGTTAGCGGGAGCGAGCAACCCCAACACGGGTATCCCGATGAACACTGTCTTGCCGCCACCGGCGGTAGGCAGCCAATACAAAGGTCTCGGTGCTCAAACCGCGAGAGTTACAAACGTTGGGTCCTTGGCCGCGGCCTACCGCGCATTCGATCCTAGCGCAGGCGGACAAGTGCTGAAAAACATGACGCTGGCAGTCAAACAGAATCGGCTTGAGGATCGTCGCAGCCTCTTGTCGCAATTGGATCGTATCAAACGTGAGGCGGATGCAAGTGGTCAGCTCGAAGGCACCGACCGATTTCAGCAACAGGCTTTCGATGTGGTTATGGGCGGTGTCAGCGACGCATTTGATCTGAGACAGGAAGATCCCAGTACGATCGAGCGGTACGATACGAGTCAATTCAAGATCCCGCCAAAGCTACAGAAAAAGAAAAGCAATGTGCCAGCACAGTCACCCATCGCGTTGGGCAAGCAGATGCTGATGGCTCGGCGGCTGGTTGAAGCCGGATGTGGGTTTGTGACCGTCACCAGTGCTGGCTGGGACATGCACGGCAACGCGTTTGGAATTGACGACGGCATGCCGTTACTTGGCCCTGCCGTAGATAAAGCCGTTAGCGCTTTCATCGAAGATCTTGAGCAGCGTGGACTCACCGACAAGGTCCTGTTGGTCATCACTGGTGAGTTTGGCCGCACGCCGAAGATCAACAATAAGGGAGGCCGAGATCATTGGGGGAATCTTTGCACTCTAATGCTGGCCGGTGGTGGTTTACCAATGGGCCAAGTGATCGGACAATCCGATCGCACGGCGAGTCGACCCGCGACGGAACCCGTGACCGTAAAGAACCTGTTGGCCACGGTCATGAATACGTTGTTCGACGTCGGAAAACTTCGATTGGTGTCGGGAGTGCCCGACGAGATTGCCCGCGCCATCACCGTCAGCCAGCCAATTCCCCAACTGTAGGTGTTATCAATGTGTGAACATGCCAGTGTCGGGGCTTGTCCGTTGCGTCGCCTGATTCATCTCCTGACTGCCATCTTTCAAGGCTACAATCGATCGGTATCCGCTTGATCGTAGCGGGAATGACGAACAGAATCCACGTCCAACCGTAATGGACAAGGGGCTGCAACTCGCCGAGCTCCCGATAAGATCTTTCCTACGGAAGAGTTTAGCCCCATAATGGTAGGGCACCCGGTTTAGGAAGGAGTTGGCGCGTGCTGTCCATTGTAGAAAATCGACGTCACCTATTTTGCGACGGGATGACGCGGCGCAACTTCCTCCGAATTGGCTCGCTCGGAGTCAGCGGTCTCTCATTGCCCAGCCTGCTGCATGCGGAACAAACTTCGCCGATCGGCCGCCAGCAATCGGTCGTCATGATTTATTTGCCTGGCGGTCCGACCCAGCATGAGACGTTCGATCCGAAACCGAACGCAACCCGCGAGATTCGAGGAGCGTTTGGGTCGATCTCCACAAAACTCCCCGGTATTCGGTTTTCTGAGATGCTGCCGAAACTAGCCGGAATCGCCGACAAATTCTCGATCGTCAGGACTTTGGTCGGCATGCAAAACAGACACGAGTCATTTCAATGCTACACGGGTCGTCCCGGCGGTCGCAATGGAGACAACGAACCGGCTGGTGGGTGGCCTACCTTTGGTTCGGCCGCCTCGTGCGTCTTAGGACGGGGACGGAACGGCATCGTGCCGTACGTTGATGCGTCGCCCAAGATGAGCTACGCCCCATATCGTAATCGCGGCATACACGACGCTTCCGGTCAGGTCTCGTGGCCAGGGTTTACGGGCCGTGAACATGTGCCGTTCGCGTTGGAAGGTGACATAAAGTCCGACCTCTTGCTGAACGGTGTCGATCTCTCCAGATTTGGTGATCGTCGACAGTTGCTCGCCGCGTTGGGCCAGTACCATCGGCGGGTCGAGTCTGACGGACTGGATAGCTTTCAAAAACAGGCGTTCGGTCTGCTCACGTCGAGCCGGCTTGCCGAAGCGCTCGATTTAGAGAGAGAGCCGAGGCGTGTTCGAGACCGGTATGGCGAGACTCAAAAAACCGACCCAAGTTTCGGCGGCGCTCCTCAAAGCCCTCAGCACCTGCTGCTAACACGTCGCTTGATAGAAGCCGGAGTGCGCTGCGTGACGTTGGCTTTCGGCGCCTGGGATTGGCACGCGAATCGGGAGGGAACGATCGAGTACCTCTCCAAGAAGTACCTTCCAGTATTCGATCATACATTGTCCGTGTTCTTGCAAGATCTAGACGAACGCGGCTTGCTCGAATCGACGACGGTCGTCGTTTGGGGTGAGTTTGGCCGCACGCCACGCATCAATGCCAAAGGCGGACGAGATCATTGGCCCGGTGCACAATCTGTCTTGCTGGCCGGCGGTGGCATCCGAGGTGGTCGGGTGGTCGGCGAAACCGATGCGATAGGCAGCGTTCCGGAAACACGCCCAGTACACGTACAAGAGGTGTTCGCCACGC
>DUDC01000158.1 GCA_012959465.1 Planctomycetaceae bacterium | reverse complement strand
AACGGTCCACCGATTCGCGTTGTCGGGCAGCGAATCCACGCCCAGGTGTTGCAAGGGCGTCGACCCAGAATCGATGATGTAACGGTGTTGGGTGACGTCCACCTGACGAGCCAATTGGGGCCGAAGCGGCAACCGTTCGAGGTTCATGGTGATACGCTCCAGCTGAGTCAGATCCAAACCAACGATCCACAGGTCCGTGTCAACGGCCGTCCAGCTCAAGTCAAAGCGGACGGTATTGATATTCGCGGTGCTCGTATCTTCGTTTCCGGACTACAAAACGACGTTTGGATTTACGGTGCGGGAGAATTGTTCGCTCCATCGCGACGCAGCACGCCCGAGCGGCCATTGCGCGACGGTGAGATGGTCCATGTCACCTGGAAGAATGGGCTTCGATTCGACGGCGAAGTAGCAACGATCCGCGATGACGTCCGCGTCAACGGTCGGCGGTGGTTAGAGAAAACCGGCGATGTTGCCACTTTTTCCGCTGGTGCGCCCCAGATCCGGTTAACTCTGGATCGTCGTATTGTTTTCCTCGACCCGCCCAGTCGCGAAGAAGCCGAGAAAATCGCGGCCAAATCGATCCGGTTCGATGGCCCGACAAACGCGACCAGTATTACCCGGGACCCGTTCGGTGTGCAGCTATCGATCGACGAACTTGACACTCGCGATCTGGAATTCTGGCCGCAATCCGGCGACCTGAAGGCCGGACCGGGATGGGTGAAGACGCTTCGCTATAGCAGTTCCATGAAACCCACTCGCGATGGCGCGAAGAACCAGTTGATGCATATCGAAGTCAATTTCTCCCAATCCGTGAAAGGCAACCTCGAAGAGCGTGACATCAGTTTTCATGGAGACGTGCATACCATCGCTGGGCCCATCGAACATTGGCAGCAACGCCTGAACCCGCACGCGCCGAACGGACTCGGCAAGGACGGCGTAGAAATATTCAGCAAGACTCTTCGTGGCGTCGAATTCCAAGTCGGTCGAGACGAGTCCTATATGGAAATGATTGCCGACGGAAATGTCATTGTTCACAACAGCCAGTTCTCGGCATTCGCCGATCGCCTCTCTTACAATGATTCGAAGGACCTACTCATCCTCAAGGGAATCGGTCCGGGGAGGTTAGCGCGGATCGAGTCGGTTTTCCAGGGCGTACCGAATGAGGCTGAAGGACGTGAATTGCACGTTTGGCCGAAGCGAAAGCATGTCGATTGGGAAGGCGTGCAACGCGTCGAACTTGGTGGGTTCGGACGCCGCAGCCCGTAGGCCAGGTAGTTGCTGTGCCTCAAATCCACCGGCACAAGGCCGGTAGGGATCGTTAGTATTACTCTTCCAATGGCTTTACAATCGGCAGTCGTCTGCGTTCCTGTTCCAATCTTGATACCAAGAACTCGATTGCCTTCTCGGCCATCATGTCGTAGTACTGAAATCCATGACCACCGCCGGTCGTTTCCAAGTCAGATTCATGAGGAATGCCGAGTGACGTGAGTTTCATCGCGAGTCGATCGACGCTTTCCCACCATCGCTCGTCCGCTGGGTCGCAACAAAAGAACTGATGTCGCGGCCAATTCAGCGCATGAATGTGAAGCAACGCCGTGTCCTGCCTTGTTTCTTCCTCACTGCTGTACATTCGCCGTATCGATTCATCTCCCTCGGCATATCGTGACTGATAGTCAATCGCTGGAGCAATCGCCGCCACGACAGGAAACGTCTGCGGGTATTTATAGGAAAATCGCAACCCGCCCTGGCCGCCCATGCTGGTACCCAACAGACCGACAGTCGGTGGTTCGACATCCCATCGAGCGGCCACCCAAGGAAGAATGTTCCCGAGCAAGTGAGTCTCGGCTGTCAACTCAGCATCAAACTCCGTGCAGACACGGTCAGTCCACCAACTCCGCTTCGTCATTGGTGCAACGACTCGCAATCCGTGCCTTTGAAAAGCGTCGATGAATGATGGCTTGTCGGTTAACCGCTCCATGTGGACACCGTGCAAGTAGATCACCAACAAATTGTCCGCATGTGGAGTTTGCGGTTCAAAAACGTCGCATGAGTGCCCCGCCACGGTCTCTTCTGTCCACATTGCTCTTTTATCCTCGTCGCCCTAACGGGCTGTTGACTATTGCTTGAAGCCAATCCGCCCAGGCGAAAACTCTTCCTAGCGTTTGACCTTTTGTGCTACCAACTTAAGAAATCGTGGAAGCAAGCTGTTGGCCTCTGGAGTATCTCGGCAGTGTCGATCGAAAAACTCCAGAAGACTCAATTTGGCGATCCGTTCAACGTACTGGGGATAAGCGCGAAGCCGAGTCTCCAGTCCTTGGCGATCAAGCTCTGGATGGAACTGGGTACAGTAAATGAGTTTACCGGGAAAACAAAACGCCTGATTCTGGACTTTGTCGGTCGACGCCAGCAGGCGGGCTCCCGTTGGCAACTGCTCGACAATGTCCTGATGGCCCATCTGTGCCGCAAAATGTGTTCCCAATCCGCTGAACAGGGGATCAACTTGACCTTTGGCGGTTATTTGAATCGTCTGAGATCCCAGTTCTGCGCGGGACGGATCGGTGACAACCTTACCGCCCATCGCCCTCGCCATCGCTTGAAACCCCCAACATGACGCGAACGTCGGCATTCCAAGATCGTACAGCTCACGCATGGCAAACAAAGCTGCGTTCAGCCATGATCCGCCCTCGGCGACCGAGTAATCGCCACTTCCTCCGAGTAGAACAATGTCAAATGGTTGAAGATCATCAACAGTCGGGGCGCGTTGCAACAAATCGAAGACCTCAATCTGGTCTTCGCGACAATCAAAAGCGCGAGAAAAACAGCCGACTTCCTGGTTCCGCATTGGGTCGTCAGCATTACGAACTTGCAACAGCAAAAAGCGAAAGGCGTTCGACACAGTAAGCCACTCTCGTTGACTACGGATGGTTTTTCCCATCCCGCGAGACACGAAAGACAGGCTCCCGTGCCGCATCCTAATCCGATGAATCGAAAGCGGACACCCATCCAGCGCTCTTTCTAAGTTTGAATTTCGAGGTTTTTCTGATTGCGACTACCGTCTCGAGCGGATCCTACCAACGCTTTTCAGAGGCCCGTTCGAATTCTCGCCGGCACACGAATCGATCTCAGGGCAGGATCTGTCGGCGAAAATGATCCAGATCCGCTGGTTGATACCGGCTTGGGCGTCTGGATTTTGCGGCTCAAAAAGGTTAGTTTCATCGTTTTCCTCCTCTGCAGCGTTCCCGCGATGACGGGGTCAGAAAGCACCGATGATCAGCCATAAGTGAGATGTTTTGGGCGGGTCTTTTCGGCAACTGGCATACCGAGTGGGACGAACGATCGGGTTCGATGCAGGGTTGACTCACGCATTTAGCATGGCCCCATTACGATGAACAACGGTCAGTCCAACTCGCTTTACGAACTTTGTGTCGATGCGTCGCCCTCGGCTCAGCCGCGTTGTGTGCCGAGGTCTTGCCGGTTTTGCAACGTCAATTGGCTTCTTATAACGACCTCTCTCCTGTTGGTGACAGCGATCGAATTCGGCGTGCCGAATGTGGTGCAGGCTGCCGACAACCCGGTTGCCGCTGCACCGGCCGAGAATGACGATGCCCCAGGGCTCAACACACGTGGAGTGTCCATCGCTTTGACCGGCATGACCATCGTATTTGTCGCCTTGGCCCTGATCAGCGTCTTTATCGAGGCGCTTCCAAGGGTCTTGTCCGTGGTGGCTCGCGTCTTTCCAGTGGCCGATGAACCCCGCGCTCAAGATGGCCACACAGACAGCCTAATTCCCGAAGATGATGCGGTGCTGGCGGCGATCGGCTTTGTGCTGCATACGGAAATGCAAAAACAAGCGATGACGAATCAAGAGAGCGTTGGCTAGCGGATGGCAATCCTGAAGGAAATTGATGGATATCTTCTCTGAGTTTTTGAAAACGACTGGCTTTGCGTCGATGACGTGGGGAAATGCGATCATGATTTTGATCGGCATCCTGTTCATCACGTTGGCCATTAGAAAAGATTATGAACCGCTGTTGTTGGTACCGATCGGCATGGGTGCCATTGTCGGTAACATACCGCTCATCGAGGGAATGGCTCTAAGTGTTTACGACGCGGGGAGCGTGCTGAGTTACCTCTATTTTGGCGTCAGTCACGGCATCTACCCGCCACTGATCTTTCTTGGCATCGGCGCCATGACCGATTTTTCGACGATGCTCTCCAACCCTAAATTGATACTCTTGGGAGCTGCAGCACAAATTGGTGTCTTCCTGACATTTCTGGGCGCGCTCAGCCTCGGCTTTTCGTATAAGGAAGCGGGCGCCATCGGCATCATCGGGGGCGCCGACGGGCCGACAGCGATTTTTCTAGCCGCCAAGTTGGCGAAGGAGCTGCTTGGCCCGATCGCTATCGCAGCCTACTCGTACATGGCGTTGGTACCCGTCATCCAACCGCCAATCATGCGACTGTTGACCACACGGCAAGAGCGATTGATCCGCATGGCACCGCCTCGCAGAGTTTCTCAACGTGAAAAAATGATCTTCCCCGTGGCCGCTTTTCTCATCTGCGCAATGATTGCTCCTGGAGCCATCGTACTGCTGGGTATGCTGTTCTTCGGAAACCTGCTGAAGGAGAGCCTGGTCACAGAGAGGCTAGCTAATACGGCCCGGACAGCGATGATCGACATCGTGACGATCCTGCTCGGTTTTTCCGTCGGCGCCAGCACGCAGGCTGCGACATTCCTGCAACCGGAATCGATGCTCATTTTTGCCCTGGGGGCGGCATCTTTCGCCGTGGCCACGGCAGGTGGTTTGCTGTTTGCTAAGTTCATGAACCTGTTCCTCAAGGAGAAGATCAATCCCTTGATTGGGGCAGCTGGCGTTTCGGCCGTTCCCGACTCCGCCCGCGTGGTTCAGATGGTCGGTCAGCAGGAAGACCCTCACAATTTCCTACTAATGCATGCGATGGCGCCAAATGTTGCTGGAGTCATTGGATCGGCAATCGCAGCAGGCATTCTCTGGTCCGTTTTGACTTAAAAGCGCTCACGGTGCGCGACACAACCGAGCGATCCATGGAAAGATAATCGTGGCGAAGAAAAATATCTCATTCATGTGCACGGCGTTTCGGGACGGCTTTCAGTCGGTCTACGGGGCGCGTGTTTTTACAACCGACTTCCTCCCCGCCGTTGAGGCCGCCCGCGATGCAGGAATTCGCTGGTTTGAGGCGGGCGGTGGAGCGCGATTTCAATCGCTCTACTTCTACTGCAACGAAGACGCGTTCGACATGATGGACGCGTTTCGCGCAACGGCCGGTGCCGATGCCGATTTGCAGACGTTGGCACGCGGCGTCAATGTTGTTGGCCTGGAATCCCAACCAAGCGACATTATTCAACTCCATGCGAAGCTGTTCAAGAAACACGGCATCTCGACCATTCGGAATTTCGATGCACTCAATGATGTAAATAACTTGATTTACAGCGGAAATTGCATCGTTGAAGCCGGGTTAAAGCACCAAGTGTGTGTCACATTAATGGAGCTGCCGCCGGGTTGTTCCGGTTCGCACGATGCCGAATTCTACACCGCCACCCTACAGAAGATCCTCGACGCAGAAATTCCCTTTGACGCGATCTGTTTCAAAGATGCCTCCGGCACGGCAGTCCCTTCGAAAGTCTACGATACGATCGTCCAAGCTCGGAAAATCCTCCCCGCCGACACGTTCATTCACTTTCACACTCACGAAACGGCGGGAGTCAGCGTGTTGGCCAACCGCGCTGCTCTCGATGCGGGTGCCGATGCCATCGACCTGTCGATGGCTCCGTGTTCAGGTGGCACGTGTCAGCCCGATATTCTGGTCATGTGGCACGCGTTGCGAGGATCCGATTTCGTGTTGGACGTCAACATCGAGAAGGTCCGCGAAGCCGAGGAGGTCTTCAAGGATTGCATGAGCGACTACTTTCTTCCGCCGGAAGCCACGGCGGTCGAACCGCTTATACCCTGGAGTCCGATGCCAGGCGGAGCACTAACAGCCAACACTCAGATGCTACGCGACAACGGCATCATGGAGAAATATCCCGAGATCATCAAGGCGATGGGTGATGTGGTTCGCAAGGGCGGGTACGGAACCTCGGTGACGCCAGTCTCCCAATTCTATTTTCAACAAGCATTTAACAACGTCATGTTTGGGCCTTGGGAGAAGATTGCCGAGCCGTATGGTGAAATGGTTCTTGGCTACTTTGGCCGGACACCTGCTGCACCAGACCCGGAGATCGTGAAACTGGCCGCGGAGCAATTGGGAAAAGAACCGACAACCGTACCCGTGTTGGAACTCAATGACGCCGACTCCAGCAAAGGCGTCGAGGCGGCCAGGAAACTGCTCGAGTCTGCAGGAATCGACACAAGCGACGAGAACTTGTTTATCGTGGCAACCTGCAAGGAGAAAGGGATCCGTTTCCTGAAGGGCGAGGCCGAAGTCGGGGTTCGCAAAATCGACAAAACCCAACTGACCTCAGCACCACCCTCGAACAAAGGAGCAGAGCCGGCCGAGTACACGGTTACGGTCAACGGCAGAGAGTACTTCATGGCCTTGGAAGGCAACATGGCAACTGTCGATGGCAAAGTCTATCGTGTGGGAATTCGCCAGGAACAATCAACGGGGGGCGGGAAGAGCCCATCGGTCGAGGCCAGTGAGACGACGGAAGTGAAAGCGCAAATGCCGGGTTTGGTTCACAACGTGCTCGTCAGTGCTGGCGATGTGATCAACAAAGGCCAATCGATCCTGGTATTGGAGGCGATGAAAATGGAGATCGCCGTCGCTTCGCCCGTTTCCGGTACCGTTTTGTCAGTTTCCGTTGCCATTGGTGACCAAGTCGCCACGGGGCAAGTGCTGGCGACAATCTCTTTGTAGGTCTGGCCGAGATGAGGTGAACGCGTGATCCGTCGAGTGAACTGGCAGGGCAAACAGGGTTGTCCGACATTCGACACGTTGGACTGGTGCAGCGGTTGCGGTGGTTTATCCAGCCAACGGACCCCGTCTTATTCCGTTTCGGAGCCTAGCTTAGAATGGGTCTTCGTGAAACGTCGGACCGACATCGTCGGTTCGCATTCTGGGTTTCAAGTGAGTCGACGAGGAATTCTGTGAGAGTATTGTTAGACGAGGAGACGATTCTTGCCGGCGTGGCTTCCATGTCGGCGGAAATCCGCGATTGCTACGGTGACACTCCCGTTACGATCATTGGTGTGCTGACCGGAAGCGTGGTGCTGTTGGCCGACTTGATTCGAAAATTGGATATGCCATTACGTGTCGGGGTTATCCAGACGAGCAGTTACGAGGGAACAAGTCGGGGGAAACTGCGGGTCAATTCCGAGCTGATGTTGGATATCCGGGACCGACATGTACTGATCGTGGACGATATCTTTGATACCGGGCACACGCTCACGGAAGTGGTGAGTCTGCTGGGCAAGTTTCAACCAGCCTCTGTGCGTTCGGCCGTTCTACTGAAAAAAACGGGACGCAAAGAGGTCGACATGGATCCAGATTTCGCCGCCTTCGACATACCGGACGAGTTTGTTGTCGGGTATGGACTGGACTACAACGATGCCTATCGTGACTTGCCGTTTGTGGCCGTCTTAGAGTCAAAGGACCTTGCGGAACACGGATAATGGCTTCTCTGGTAATCGTCACGCGTCGATACTGGCCACTGGTTGGAGGCCAAGAGGCCATGATGTCCTCTCTGGCCAAGTCGTTGACCGAACGCGGCCATCAGGTGACGATTCTGACCGCCCAGTGGTCCGCCAGTTGGCCAGTCAATATCGAGGACGGGCGGGTGACGGTTGTCCGCATTCCGCAGCAGCGAAGATCGGTGTGGGGCACGTGGCGGTTCATGACTCGCATCGCTCGCTGGATTCGCCAGCATCGAGATGAAATGGACGGAATCATCATTTCGCGTATCGGCTATTCTGCCTATGCGGCGTTGGGTGCAATTAACGGTGACGGCCGCAGCATACCGTCGGTGGTGTCAGCAGTCGCCGAAACGGATCGAGAGCTCAATTGGCTACGTCAGAACCCGCTCGCCCCCCGCATCAAAATGCGCATGGAAACGGCAAAGTCGATCGTCGCGAATTCGGCGCATGGAAGGCAGATGCTGTTGAACGCCGGGTTTAGACCGGCGAAGGTTCATATGGTTCCGATAGGAATTCCGCCGTGTTCGCTTGTGACCAACGCCAGCCGCGATGCGGCTCGTCGCGACCTTCGCGCGGTGAACTCTGACCTCGCCTTGCCAATCCAGGGAAGATTGGCTGTGACTATCGGTCCAATGCACCGAGCCAGCGGCCTGGAGATGTTGGTCCGAGCCTGGCAGAAAATCGTGCGGCGATATGAAGACGCTCGGCTGTGGATCATCGGTGACGGAGAGGATCGCGAGCGATTGTCGCAGCTTAAAAAAGACCTCGATCTCCAGTGGCACGTTTTGATGCCGGGAACATTCGAAGAGGTCGATGAAGTCTTGGCCGCCGCAGATGTTTACGTGGCCGCCGGGGACGACAGCCACTGTTGTCGTCCACTTGAAGCGATGGGCGTTGGGTTGCCAGTTATTGCCGTCGATGGTGCATTGAATCGCGAACTCTTCGGACGGGACGGATTGGGGAGCATTCTCTGTGGAAACAACGAACAGGATTTGGTCGACGCATTCGAGCAAGTCTTCGCCGATCGACGCCAGGCGAACGAAATGGGCGTTTTTGCCAGGAACCGTGTCCAACAACGCAATACGATAGATGGTATGGTCATGGAATACGAGAGACTGCTTGTTGCCAGGTGAAAAGTAGAAAATGAAGTACGCGAAATGACTTCAAAACAACGAGACCTTTGCTGTGGGTCAGCGAACTGACCTGGTGTCTTTGTGTCTTCGTGTGAACTCCTCATCGTCTCGCACAAAGACACCAAGGAGTTTAGAGACGCAGAACCCCATTTCCACTATTCGTTTCATCATGAGGTCGGCTTGCGAGTCGTACAGATCCTACCAACGCTCGATCGTGGCGGTGCTGAAAAGCAGATGACACTTCTGGCCTGCGAGATGGCTCAGCGTGGCATCGACGTGCACGTGATTGTGCTGACGAGGACGGGTCCGCTGGAAGAAACACTAAAGCGGGCCGGTGTGCCGATGCACTTCATCGACAAGCGGTTCAAGATCGATCCGTCGGCCTATTTCTCGTTGAAGAGACAGCTCAAGAAACTGCAACCAGACCTAGTGCACACCTGGATTTTCGCTGCCAACGTTTACGGCCGACAAGCGGCCCTGGCTGCCGGCGTTCCGCACTTGATTGCCGGTGAGCGGTGCGTGGATCGCTGGAAACGCTGGCACGAATTGGCCATCGATCGTCGACTCGCCAAACGCACGTCTTGGATCGCCACAAACAGCAGCGGTGTCCGCGATTTTTACGTCAAACACGGCATCTCCGACGACAAATTCGTCATCGTCCCCAACGGCATTCCACCAACCTCGGTCGAACCGATCAGCGAGGAGCAGTTTTTCGAGCGAACCGGGCTGCCCGCTGGTTGCCGTCGAGTGGTCGCAGTGGGGCGGCTGTGGCCGCAAAAGTGTTACAAAGATCTTATTTGCGCCATCGAGTTGCTCAAGGCGACCCACGATGATGTAAACCTTTGTATTGTGGGAGACGGTCCACAACACGATCAGCTCACAAGCTGTCGCGACGAGTTAGAGCTGCAAGATAACGTCCATTTTCTCGGTCACCGTGACGATGTGGCTCAACTGCTGCCGCATTTTAATTATTTTTGGATCGGCAGCGCGTATGAAGGGCAATCCAATGCACTGATGGAGGCAATGCTGGCCGGCTTGCCAGTCGTGGCAAGCGACATACCCGGAAATCGCGATCTAATCGCTCACGAAGTGCACGGATTGCTCTTCCCATTGGGAGATCGGGCAGAGTTGGCACGCTGCACGCACCGATTGTTCGAAGACGGCGAGTTGGCAAAGCGATTGGGACACTCGGCAAACGCTCGAATGGTTGACGAGTTTAGCGTCCGAAAGATGGTCGACCGGTACGTCCAATTGTACCGCTGCACCATCGAAGGCTAGTCTGGCCTGTCCAGTCAAAATACAAGAATAAACACGAACAAGAAACGACAGATGTCAGGGTTGATCCATCGATGTGTGGGATAACGGGCGCCATTTGGACAGACCAAAATTATGCTATCGGTCCCGATGTCTTGAACAGCATGACGGACGCGCTCCGTCACCGTGGTCCCGACGATCATGGCACGTTCGAATCCGATTGGCGACACGAATCGCCACAGGGAGTCATGCCGGGTGTGGCCCTAGGATTTCGTCGACTTGCCGTGATCGATCTCGTTACCGGACGCCAACCGCTCGCCAATGAAGATGGAACCATGTGGTTGGTCTTCAACGGCGAGATCTACAACTATCGCGATCTGCGGCGGCGGCTCGAAGGAAATGGTCACACCCTCCGCAGTCAGGGCGACAGCGAAACCATCATCCACCTCTACGAAGACGAGGGCCTCGATTGTTTCCAACACCTGAACGGCATGTTTTCGATCGCAATCTGGGATAGCACGAGGCGTCGCCTCGTCTTAGCCAGAGATCGTCTAGGACAAAAACCACTCTGTTACCACCACCAACCGGGCCGACTTGCTTTTGCCAGCGAACTGAAAAGCCTCCGTGAGATCCCGGGGATTCAGTTCTCGATCGATCCGAACGCGGTCGATGAGTATTTGACGTACCAATATGTCCCTCACCCCAATACGATTTACCGCGAGTTCCAAAAACTGCCTCCCGGACACATGGCCGTTTACGAAGACGATCACGTTACTGTGCGGCCCTATTGGGAACCCGACTGGAATGTGCAAACACCCGTCAGCTTTAACGAGGCAGTCGAGCGAACCCGCGAGTTATTGGATGATGCGGTGAAGATCCGATTGCGCAGCGATGTGCCCTTGGGCGCGTTTCTCTCTGGGGGAATCGACTCGTCACTACTCGTGGCGCTGATGGTCAAACATCTCGATCAACCAGTCAAGACGTTTTCAATTGGCTTTTCAATTGACGAGTACGATGAGACGAAATATGCGAGACAAGTCGCTGAGTATTTGGGTACTGAACATCACGAATTCAAGGTGGAACCAGACGCAACCGAGATCTTGCCACAATTGGCTTGGCATTATGACGAACCGTTTGCCGATAGCTCTGCACTTCCGACTTGGTATGTCTCGCAACACACTCGTGAACATGTAACGGTCGCGCTGAGCGGAGATGGTGGCGATGAGCTGTTTGCCGGCTATCCCCGCTATAAGGCAATGGCGGCCGCGACATGGATTGATCGCCTCGGGCTACGACCGTTGGCGGCTTCACCATTATGGCAAAGACTACCGGGATCGATGCAGCGGCGAGGCCTGTCGCGCCGAATCAAACGATTCGCCGCCGCGATGGGCATGGAACCCCTACGTCGATATCTGGATTGGGTCACGATCTTCAACGAACAGCGACGCAGTGAACTGTACACAGACGATTTTGTTCGGCAACTCAACGATTCGGATCCTTACCACTTCCTGCAGCGAATCGCTCAGCATTCCCAAAAACGTGACCCGGTGACATCGGTTGGATTGGTGGACCTACAGTCGTATTTGCCGTGTGACCTAATGACCAAGGTCGACATCGCGTCCATGGCACACAGCCTCGAGTGTCGTCAACCGTTTCTGGATTTCCGCCTAGTCGAGTGGGCCGCCTCGCTGCCGATTCACTGGAAGTTGCGACGGGGAGTTGGGAAACGCATCTTGCGAGACGCCTTTGGTGACTTATTGCCAGCCAATATCTGGACGCGGCGAAAAATGGGATTTGGCGTTCCAATCGATCATTGGTTCCGCCACGAATTGTACGACATGGCCCGAGATCTACTTCTTAGTGATTCCGCGCGACAACTTGGCTTTTTCCGTCCATCTGTCGTCGAGACGATGCTAGAAGACCATCGCGCTGGCCGCGCTGATTACGCCTATCGACTCTGGGCACTATTGATGTTTGAGCTGTGGCGACAGCGCTGGATGTAGCGGATTATCCGAAATCACATCTGATGATTGTGACAGTCGCGGAGACTCGGTACTTTCTGCTAACGACAGTGGACGACGATTCCGAAGAACCTGACAGTGGAATGCCGAGTTACCGCAAGCCGGACCTTACGGCGGTCATTTTGCCTTTACGTGGAGTTGGCGGCACCGTGGAAAGCGTTAGAATACGACCTAGTCATCGCACGAGCAGCAATGCTGGAGAACATCGGATGTTGGATATGAGCGATACGCTCGCGGTCGTCCTCGCGGGTGGTAAAGGATCTCGCCTTGAACCGTTGACACGCGACCGGGCAAAACCGGCGGTTCCTTTTTGCGGCAGTTATCGAATTGTCGATTTTTCACTCTCCAACTGTCTCAACAGTGGCATCCGCAAGATGCTGGTTTTGACTCAGTACAAGGCGATGAGCCTCGATCGACACATCAATCTCGGTTGGCGCCATTTCTTCTGCCGTGAATTGGGTGAGTTCATTGACGTCGTTCCACCCCAACAACGCATTGACGAACACTGGTACCAAGGGACTGCGGACGCGGTCTACCAGAACATCTACACGCTTGAAAAAGAACGCCCGAATTACGTCGTGATTTTGGCCGGCGATCACATCTACAAGATGAACTATCGGCAGATGGTGGAGGAGCACAAACGTCAGGGTGCCGACCTCACGATCGGCGCATTGCGAGTAACGAGCGACCAGGCATCTCGATTTGGCGTAATGGAGGTCGACAATACCGAACGTGTCGTCGGCTTCGACGAAAAACCTGACGAGCCCAAGACGATTCCAGGCGACGACAGGCACTGTCTGGCGTCGATGGGAATCTACGTCTTCACGGCTCGTTTTTTGTTTGAGCAATTGTGTGCCGATGCGACCGACCCGAACAGTGTTCACGATTTCGGTCGTAACATTATTCCCTCGATCATCAACTCACAACGAGTGTTTGCGTATCCGTTCGTCGATGAAAACGGCAAGTCGGATGCGTATTGGCGTGACGTGGGAACGCTGGATGCGTACTACGAGGCCAATATGGACTTGATTACCATCAACCCCGAGTTGAATATGTACGACAGTAGCTGGTCCGTTCGCACCTACCAGCCGATCTTGCCCCCACCAAAGTTTGTGTTCGGCAGCGATGGCCACGAAGATCGACGTGGTCAGGCCTTGGATAGCATCGTGTGTCAGGGCTGCATTATCTCGGGTGGAACGGTGGAACGGAGTATCTTGAGTCCCAACGTACGCATCAATAGTTACGCTTCCGTGCAAGACTCGATCGTTTTTGAAGGCGTGAATATTGGCCGGCACGCGAAGATTCGTCGAGCGATCATTGACAAAGGCGTCAATATTCCGGCGGGAGTTCAGATCGGATACGACATGGACCAAGATCGCCGTCGAGGATTCGTTGTAAGTGACAACGGCATCGTCGTCATTGCCAAGGCGGATGGCGTGGAACATCTGTTGGAAAACGAACAGGTGGCGTAAGGCACATGTGAGGGCGAGTTTGTCGCACGGACTCTTGACTCAGTCGTTCTCGTCCAACGCGACCACTTTCCAACGACAGCCCGTTTGAAGCCATCTCGTGTCAGCACCGGTGGCAACCAGCACGAATGCCGAGTCGGTCGGGAGACCGTCGAGTGAAACGTCGCCGCTGACCCGCCATTCGTTTTCTCTGGTCCAATCTGCCCCCACCCCCGCCCCCGCCCCCGTCCTCGCACCGTTACCGCGACACTGAAACCATGGTCGGTCGGGGGACGGCAGTTGCTCCCAAACGGTATCATCTCCGTAAACCACGGGGCGGGCACCACGATGTACGAGCCATTGCCGATCGATCCAGATGCCGAACGGGGAAAAGTCCCATCGTTGTCGGCCCCTGCGAAATTCGTGCAAGTTCGCCAGCTCATGGAGCGGTGTTGAGGAAAAACAAACGACGCGATGACCACCTCGTATCGCCTTTGACGAGCCGTAGATTCGCTTGTCGTGGATAATCTTTTTCAACGTGTCGCCAGGACTTGAGCAACCCAATTCGACTCCACCCAACAGACAGTCCAGCTGGCCGGTCGACAGTTCGGGCAAACGAAGCCCCGTCGTTCCCCGCACGCAGTGAACCAGCCCTTCGCGTCCCATGGTCCAACGATTCACTACGTCTTTAAGCACATCTGCTTTTGGCCAGGAGTGACTCCTGTTCGACAGCGTTGGACGCGGGATCGGCTTGCCTGTATCGACGACCTGAGCACCGGCGGATCGCAAGTCGAGCCCTGCCGCCAACGGGAAAAAAGGGGCGTAGATCCAAACTGGTGGCGACTGTTGTTTTCGCAATGAAACGGCGAGGGTTTCTGCAAGGCTGGACTGAGGACGAATCCAGGGCACGTGCAACTCATCGGCCCAGCGGAGTGCGACGGCGACGCACGTGGGCACCACCGTTCGACTGACCGTGTCGGATTGTGGCGGTGAGGTCAGCAAACAGTCACCGTCCCAAGCAGACAGTCGCCGCCAAAACGACGCCAGCGTGCGGCAGAACGAGATCTTCGTCGTTGCAATGCCATGGCTCTCGGCCAGGCGACGGACGATCGGTGCCAGATGGGCATCGGCAAATAATGTGATGGCGTCTTCCGCACGGGCGCGACGCACGATCTGTGCCATTTCGTGGTAGACGCCGGCAAGCCGGCTGACGTCTCGTCCGATGCGCGATGTCAGAAGAGCCAGTCGTCGCTGTGAGTTGCGTCGCGAGACGAGTAATTGACAACCGACCATTTCACCAATCTCGCACACCTGTTCTGTTTCCAAGAGCGATTGAAACTTGTCCGCAGTTTTCTGCGAAGGGACTTGTCGCAGCCACTTCGAATACCACTGATCAGAGACCGTGTTCCAGTCCACTGCGCACCTCCCATTCCATCATTGAGTCTGCCAGGATGATTATTCGTCGACCCGCCACTCAATGAAAATGGAATTGGCATCGACAATGACATACAGGTGTCATCTCTAGAGTCAACCTAACCGCTGAAGAGAACAACCGCGCCGATCGTTAGCCGAGGCCGTGCCAACGTCATGTTAGGTCCCCTCAAACGGCAGCTCCGTATGGTGTACGATGACAGTCCGCGGCCGCGGATTTCGTTCGAATCCACCGTCCAACCTTGAACCAGGCCTACTATGAACACGCCCCGATCGAGTATTCCTGATTTCGTCTGGCCAGGGATACCCTCGATGGCGGGATGCATTCTGATGGGTTTGCAGTTTCAACTGGAGCGGAGTCAGTGGTTGTCCGCCGAGACAATCAGAGCGTTACAACTACGTCAGATCGAACGTCTAGTTGCACACGCCTACCGTACCGTGCCGTACTACAAAGAGGCGTTTGCCGCAGCAGGTGTCGTGGCAACCGAATCACTCACGCCCGATAATTGGTCTCAGGTCCCACTGCTCACCCGTGAGTCGTTACAGGAACACGGCGACGAACTGCTGAGTCGGTCCATCCCGGAAGAACATGGACAGACGTTCGAGAAGAAGACCTCGGGTTCGACCGGTCGCCAGATTGTCGTCACAGACACGGAGGGTAATCGACTTTTCTGGCAGGCCAATACGTTAAGGGACCACTTGTGGCATCAACGGAACTTTCGAGGCCATCTAGCTGCGATTCGATCCGGTCGCTCGGCGAAAGATCCATTGTTAGTCAAGGACCATCAGAGTTGGGGTAACTCGACGGGTCAAATCTACGAGACAGGACCATCGACGGTATTTTACCAACGGATGCCGATCTGGAAGCAGGCCGAGGTGCTGCAAGCCCGTAATCCCGAATATCTGTTGGCCTATCCAGGCAACGCAGTCCGCCTGGCAGATTATTTTCGTGCCCATGCCTTGCAGCTACCCAACTTGAGGGAAGTGATGACGTACGGGGAATCGATCTTGCCCGAAACCCGCTCGGCCTGTCGGGACGCCTGGGGCGTTTCGGTTTCGGACATGTACAGCTGTGAGGAAGTCGGCTACATCGCTCTACAGTGTCCTAAAGACGACGACAACTACCATTGCCAGGCCGAGTCGGTGCTGGTCGAAGTGATCGACGACGAAGGTCGCCCCTGCCAGGCGGGTGAGATCGGCAGGGTCGTGTTGACGGTGTTGCACAATTTCGCCATGCCGCTGATTCGTTACGAGAACCAGGACTACGCGGAAGTCGGTGCGCCATGTGCCTGCGGGCGAGGCCTACCTGTGATCAAACGGATCCTCGGCCGAAAACGCAACATGGCTCGGGCCGTCGATGGCAGACGGTTTTGGACGGACTTACCACCGGAAATTTGGTCGAATTTTATCGGACTCGAAGAGCTGCAATTGGTGCAAGACGAACCGGACCACATCGAACTGCGTATCGTCGCGGAACAACCGTTGAACGAGACGCATGAAAGCAGCCTGACGGCAGGGCTGGGCCGTGCATTGGGCCAGCCCTACCGATTTTCAGTCCGCTATCAGCACGAAACTCTTCGACTCGCCAACGGCAAGTACGAGCGGTTCATCTGCCAAGTGTAGGCACGTTGCCCATGTCACTCTAGGACGATCTAGTCGTCCACTACTCTTGTCGCCAATAATTGGAGACCGCTGGTCGTTGCATTTGCCCCAAAATTCGGGGCAAAAACACCGAATTCACTCGCCGCTAGCGGATTCCACAGTCACCGCCATCACCAGCGGCGCCGTTCGGTCCGGGCCTTTGACGAATTCGATGTGTTCGATCGATGCGTCGCGGTGAGGATAAATCGCAAGATAACGGATCTGCTGATTCCGCAGCGCAAAGGCAAACTCGGACTTCGGCACGTCGATGTGACGGATGTAGTCGGCGAAGTGGATGCCGTTCTTCAACGGATGGTCCTCCGTTTCACCATCGGCATAGTGCAGACGAACGATCATCGATACCGTGTTGTCGCGCGCGTAGGGGAAACTCCAGCCGCCGACTCCGCTCAGTAGGTGGATCGCGCGCGCCGGACCGTTGCAGAGAACTTTCACCGCCTTGGGCATCTTCTGACTGACACTACCAAGAGGTCCGTTAAGCAAAATCACATTGTTGACCTTGCCGTCCATAGGATTGGTCAAACGAAACGGAACGGCCTTGAACGTCACAGGAGCCCAGTCCGAAAATATCAGCCGCTCGACATCTGCCTCGTGATTGTTGAACATCCCTCGATCGCTGGCAACGGTCGCGCTCTTGGCTAAGTCGAGCGGAAGAAATCGGCCGCGAGCGGTGAGAAACGCCAACAAGTTCGACATCGCTTCCGGAGGGATCTGCTTTTCGAATCCCACAGGCATTAGCGAATTAGATGACGCGATCAATTCGTCGATATCCTCTCGCAGAATCACCTGTTTCTTTCCTTCCGCATCAAACATCTCGATGGCTGTCTTCGACTCGGATGCGAGCAGCCCGTTGATAATCAGTCCGTCAACCGTCTGTACGGTATAGACACGAAAGTTACCTTCAACGTCCCGATTTGGGTCGATGATCTGCGTCAACAATTCGGCTTTGGGATGAACGGCCATTCCGGTCAGGTCCGGGCCGACGCGATTGCCCTCGCCACTGTGCAAATGGCATTTGGCACAGTTCTTAATATAGACAGCTTTTCCGGCCACCGCGTCGCCGGCCAATTTGGTCACGGGAAACAACTGATCGAGCACCTTTTGACGATCGGCATTCGGCAGCGCACCACCTCGGTTGAGCAGTCGCCGCGCATGACGCCTAATGTCGGCATTCGGATGCGCGGCTAAGGCCTGCCGCTGGTCCAGAGTCAGTTCCGCGAATTGAATCGTACCGCGATCGATGCCCTTTAATAATGCGACGGTAGCCGCAGGGCGGCTGAGGAGCACGCTGACGCCCGCGATTCGGGTCTGCGGTGTCAGACTTGGAAAGCGAGTAACTAGGATCTCGCCGGAGGCAGCAGCCTCGCTTCCGCCGATGGCTCTAATAATTCCTATCGCCACTTCGGGCAACGTCTGCGGAGAGACTCGGCGGAGCAAGTCGCCCACCACCTCGACATCCAGTGAACGGAATTCGACCAGTTTCTCGGCCGCCTCGATGCGCTTCGTGGCCGCCAGGTTCTTGTTATCGATTTCAGCCAACAGAGATTGAGCCAGTTGTTTGGCGTAGGCCTCGAACTGGGTGCTGCCCCAAACGCGGGCCAACTTGACCATGATGCCCTGGCTGACGACAGGAAGCCGTTTCATGACTACGCCGAGATTCGATTCGAACTGATCGGTAAGTCGAGGACTTTTCTCTGCCGGCCAACCGGCTGCCAGACCGTTGAGGATCGCGTCGGCAATTCTGGCTTCCGCGGTGGTCAATTGCTCGATCACCGAACCGATCGTGTCCACTGGTCCCGTGCGGCCATAGTGTCCCGCCACAACACGCATCGCGTCGAGAGTTGCCGGATGGCGTTGGGTCTTCGACGCTGCAATCGCCTTCAAAAAGCCGTCCGCGTTGTTTGCCGCCGCGCTTGTCGCCGCGTCCCGCAACCAACGGTCCTTGTTCACGGCACTGCGGTCGAGCAGGGCCAACAACCTCGATCCGGCTTGCAACGTCGGTGGCAGATCGGCAAGCGCAAGCGCAGCCGCCAGCTGGACCTGCGCATTCGGATCTTGCAAGAGGCGAGTCTTCAAGACGGCCATCGTTGATTCGGAAATCGGTGGCAAGACTTGTACTGCGTTGCGTCGCACTCCCGCCGACGGATGTTCGAGCGCCGCGATCGCAGCTGCCGTGGCAGCGGGGTGTTTGCCATCCAGTTCACCCAAACCGTGGAGCGTCCACAGCGCGTGGATCGCGCCGACGTTCAGCCCGATGGCATCCAGATGCCGGTCTGCGATCAGTTCAATGATGGCAGGGACAACGTCGGTCTGTTGTCGCTCCACCAAGAGACGCTGAGCGTGACGTCGCCAAAGCAGCGTCGGGTGCTTCAGCGTGGCAACCAGTTTCTCGGGTGACGCTCCCGACAACGTAAAGGGCTCGTTCGTTTCGCCATAGACCACGCGGTAGATCCGACCGTGTTTTTTGTCGCGAAGGTCCGATTCATACGCGTTCCCCTTGCCCGTCTTAAAACCACGCGGCGTGGGGTTGTGTTGGATGATGTAATTGTACCAATCGATCACCCACACGTTGCCGTCGGGGCCCACTTCGGACATGATTGGCGCGGTCCATTCGTCCGTACTTGCAAACAGATTGAAGGGACTGGTTGAACGGAAGTCACTGCCGCTCGCTTTCAGAACAAACGTTCCGACCAGATGACCCGTCGGGCCGTTTACGAACGCCGTCCGGTTCCAATACTCTTGCGGGTACTGTCGAGCAGTGTACAGCGCGTGGCCAGCAGCGGCCGTATAACCGCCGTGCTGGTCGACTTGTCGCACCTTGTTTGTAATCGGCTTGAAGAGGTGCGTGTCCGCGATTGTTCCCAGACGCAATTCGGTGGCCCAGCCGCGGACCCGCTCGTAATATCGGTTGGGGATGGGCATGTACACGCTCGGATTGCGGTTGGCCGTCGAGCCAAAGATCAATCCCTCTTCGCTTACACCGAGTCCCCACGTATTGTTGTTTGTCGAGCGGACAAATTCGATCTCCGAACCATCTGGTCGGAAGCGAAAGAACCCCATGCGAAATGTCTGTTGGACTTCACCATCGATGGACGGACTGGAGTTATTGTAGCCCTGCATGGCCCAGATCCAATTGTCCAATCCATACTGAAAATTGCTCACTCCGCCATGTGTGTCTCCCTGATTCCAGCCTTTGAAGACCACGCTTTTTTCGTCGGCCACGTCGTCACCATCAACATCCTTGAGGTACAACGTCCGAGTGCCATCATGAACAATAACCCCGCCACGATAGAATGTAATACTGGTTGGGATACTCAATTCGTCGGCAAAGACCGTGAACTTATCGGCTCGCCAGTCACCATTGGTATCCTCGAGGATCCGGATTCGATCGCGACCTTCCCCGACAGGCTTCAGTTCGTTGGGATAGTCGTACGTCTCGGCAATCCAAAGTCGCCCGCGCTCGTCCCATGCCATACAGATCGGCTTGCCACCAATCTGCGGATCGGAAGCAAACAACTCCACTCGAAACCCCTCGGGCACTTGAATGTGCTTCATCGATTCGGCCGCCGCGACCGGCTGTTGCATTTTGGAGAGCGGTTCTTTTTGTATACCCCAAGCCTTGCCAGCTGGGTAATTCGGAATCTTGTTTCCGACGTCAACGTAAGCGAACGGTTTGAGATCCTTGCGGAGCGGCGTCATGTTCGGCACCGGAAAAGCGACCTCGTCGAGGTACGTCGGAACCGCAGGAACATCCTCACCAACCGCCCAACGAATTCCCCGCTCAACCAGGTTCTGAAAACCGCGATTACTCCAAGTGCGCTGGTCGTGACCCCAAGCCGTGTAAAAGACGCGACCCTTGCCATGTGTGCGGACCCAAGTCCACGGCTCACGCCCTTCGGCGTCCACTCGGTAGGCGAGAACGGTGCGGTTCTTTTCGTTGTGCAGGTGATGAACGTACGTCTCATCCCAACTCTCAAATCCTCCGAATCCCTTCATGATCGGATGGTTCGGTCGATCAATTTTTGTACGAAAGACGCCCGTTCCGTGTCGTCTAAACTGAGCCCCCATCAGGGCGACGACCTCATCGGAATTACGGAAACAAAAGGTCGCACAATGCAGAGGTACGAACCCACCACCCTTCGTGACAAAATCCAATAGAGCCCGCTCTTCGTCCGGTGCAATCGCGTCGATGTTGGCATAGAGCAGGACGGCGTCGTACGTGGATAAGTTCTTGGCATTGAGGTCCTTGACCTCTTCGGTATAGACCATGCGTATCCCGCGGTCCGCCATGACGGGCTGTAATTGTGCGAATCGGGCTCGCGGTTGGTGGTGTCCACGATCACCTAAGAACAACACATTCAGGTCGTCTGCAGTCGCGGTCGAAAGAGACCACAATGCAATAATCCAGATGGCTGTCATGAAGTGGACCAGCCCGTTGGTCAAATAGAAGGACGGACGTTCGGTCTTGAAAGTCAATCGAGTCATTTCTCTTCGTCCCCGGTTCTATTTTCATCGGTCCGCATCGGTGGACTTTTCTCATCTCCTCATTCTTTGCTCACGGCGTCGTCAGGTCCACGCGAAAGCCAGCAAACGAGGAAGAATCCAACGGACACAGGATACACGTCCGATTGACTTTATCAATGACGTCGACAAACTGCCGTAACCTAAACGGTTGGGCGGTCTTCGATCATGGCGGTGAAGAAACGATCGAATTGCTGGCGTGTCGCGTCGGCCACCATCCGATGTTGGCTTTCAAGCTGATCAGGTCGGCTGATTCGCAGCAGGTAGCAGAGACGGTTTTTCTGCTGATCGATGGTGGGTAAGTCGTGGCGTTTGGTCGTGGCCATTAAACGCAACTTAGCTTCAACACCACGTAGGAATCGGTACGAGTCGGCCAGCTCTTCCGAGTCGTCCGCCGACAGAACATCGACCGCTGCCAGTTTTTTTAGCGCATCGAGGGTTCCGGGCTGCAGGATCTCGGGGAACTCCGCCCCATGTTTCAACTGCAGCATCTGCACGAGGAACTCGATGTCCACCGTCCCGCCACGCCCTCGTTTCAGATTGGTATCCGTTGCCGAATCCTCTAATCTCAACCGCGTTGCCAGAATCTCCGACGCGTGCGAATCTCGCCATGGGGGACTTGTGATGGCCCGGCGAATGATCCGAAGAACTTGCTTTTGAACTCGAGGCGAACCATAGACAATACGTCCCTTGCAGAGAGCCTGTCGCTCAGATAGTTGTGCTTCGCCCGCCGAGAAGTGTTGCTGAAATTCCGCAAATGACAAAGCCAATGCACCACTGCGGCCAGCAGGACGCAACCGAGAATCGAGCTCGAACAGACGACCGTAAGGGCCAAAGTCGGTCATGTCCTTAATGATCCGTTGCGCTAGTTGGGCAAAGAAGTGTTGATTGGTCGTGGACTCGCGGCCCCGTCTCGTGGGCTGAGTCATCCCGGACGATTCGTACAGAAAAACGATGTCGAGGTCACTATGGTAATTTGGCTCTTTGCCACCAAGTTTGCCGAGGGCGAGAATTACCAGTTCGCATTCGCGATCAGCTGCCATCGGTACGCCGAAGCGTTCTGCAATTTTCTGAAACGCTACTGCCGTGACTTGATTCAGGCAAACTTCGGCTATTTCGGAAAGGGCTTCGTGCGTCTTTTGGATATCGTTTTTGTGTCCGATTTTATCCCCAAA
>DUDC01000157.1:10331-22394 GCA_012959465.1 Planctomycetaceae bacterium | reverse complement strand
CGGTGATATCGAGGTGCAGCTGGCGGTTTGCGGTTTTGGAATGGCCGCCGCTGGCGTCGGAGTCTGCCGCATGTTGCATGTGTTGTCCGCACCGATCAAAGGAGTCATTCTGGCTGGTACAGCCGGAATACTCGACCGCGAGCGCGCGGACATTGGGAGCGTTGTCGTTGGCCGTAATGTACGGTGTGTCGATCTCGGCGTGCCTGATGGCGAAAACCGTTTGACCGTTAGTGTTCCGCAATTTTCCGATTGGGACGAAGACCTTGACTTATCGATTCCTGCGACATTGGCAGATCTTCCGAGTGGAGAAATTCTCTCGGTCGCCGGTCCCACCAGAACGGTCAAGTCCGCAGAGTTGCGACGTGCGCTCTACCCTAACGGACTAGTCGAGGAGATGGAGGGATACTCGGTGGCCGTAGCCTGTCGCACATGGAAAATCCCCTTGACGATTGTCCGAGGCATCTCGAACCAGGCCGGCGATCGCGAGAAATCCAACTGGAAGTTCACCGACGCCTTGAACGCGGTTAAACAGACAATCCAAATTGCGGTAACCGGTTAGGGGATTGTCGTGCGTGAAGCGAATAGGGCACGACCGTTAATTAAGTGTAACTCGATAACTACGTAGGATCCGCATGAGGGATTTAGAACTAGGCATTTCAACGTGTCCCAACGACACATTCATGTTTCACGCCATCATCCATGAGAAAATTGACCTGCTTGGGCTGAGATTTCGTATCCGTTACCTGGACGTTCAGGAATTGAACGAATTGACCAGAGGGAAACAGTTAGACTGCTCCAAGGTCAGTTTCCACGCGGCGATTCACCTTGCCGACCAATATGGAATTCTTCGGTCCGGCGCTGCGCTCGGCAATGGCGTTGGGCCGATCGTTGTCTCGAAACAAGACGGCCTCGAGCCATCAACAACAACTCTCGTCTGTTGTCCAGGAGCATGGACGACCGCGACGTTGTTGTTCCAATTGGCCTATCCCGAGTCGAAGAATATCGAACACCGGGTCTTTTCGGATATCATGCCGGCCGTCGTGGCTGGCGATGTCCAATTGGGTGTCGTTATTCACGAAGGTCGATTCACCTATCAACAACAAGGGTTGTTTTTGTCGACGGACCTTGGAACAGAATGGGAGGTACGAACCTCAGCTCCAGTTCCTCTTGGCGGGATCGTGGCCAGTCTTGACCTTGCTGATGAAGTGCATGCGAGACTGCGAGCGGTGATTCGTTCTTCGATCGAATACGCGCATGCTAACCGTGATGAGACGCTGCCGACCATGAGACGACACGCCCAGGAATTGACCGATGAGGCAATCTGGCCCCATGTCGACCTCTATGTCAACGACTTCTCGATCGACCTAGGCAAAGTCGGTGTCGATGCACTGCAACAACTAGATGTTTTGGCGCGAGAAGCCGGTGTTGTTCCCCAGAACGCGCCACCTGTGCGTATACTCGGATAGCTTCCAGGCAAGCGAGCTATTGTCGACTTCGCCAAACGGATCCATTGGGGAATTCGTATTGCTCCAGTGACTCAGAGTGCATCGTAATGCTGTATCCCGGCATCGTCGGCAATCGATAACGGGCATTTTCGACTCGCAGTCGGTCGACAAAATGCTCATGGAGATGGTCAGAAAATTCGAGTACAACGTTTTCCAGCGACGGTGAGATGACAAGGTAATTGATAGCCGAAAGGTGTTGCACATAATTGCAGAGCCCGACTCCACCAGCGTGAGGACAGACCGGCACATTATATTTTTCTGCGAGAAGCATGATTGCAAGTATCTCATTCACGCCTCCCACGCGACATGAATCGATCTGACAAAACTGCATTCCGCCCGACATAAGAAACTGCTTGAACATGATGCGGTTGGATACACATTCGCCCGAGGCGACGCCGATCGGCGCCAGGGCCTCAGCAATTCGCGCATGCCCCAACACGTCATCTGGCGATGTTGGTTCTTCAATCCAAATCGGTCGAAACCTGGCTAAGTGCCCCATATGTTCGATGGCCTGTTCAACGTCCCAAACCTGATTGGCATCCATCATAAGATGCCGTTCTTCGCCGATTTCTTCGCGAATGATGGTCGCTCGATGAATGTCGTCAGCAAGGTCTGCGCCGACCTTCATCTTGAACCACTCGAACCCACTCTCCAGGTATTTCTGGCACTGTTGACGACGATATGCATCTTCATATCCCATCCAGCCCGCACTCGATGTATAGGCTGGGAGCCCAATCTCCAAGAGTTCCTGTTCGCGTTCCGATTTCGTGGCTTGGTTTCGCTCGAGAATCTCAATCGCGTCGTCACGAGTTAATGCGTCGGTGATGTGGTGAAAGTCGATACAATTGACAATCTGTTGCGGTGACATGTCGGCGACCAATTTCCATAGCGGTTTCCTTTCCACTTTGGCGTAAAGGTCCCAGATCGCATTGAGAATAGCGGCAACTGACATATGGATCAGTCCCCGTTCCGGGCCCAGCCAGCGAAGCTGCGATTCATTACAGATCTGATGCCAAAACGAACCGAAGTCATCGACAATCGCGGCGAGTGATTTTCCCACGACGAAACTCTTGAACCGCTCGATGGTGGCAACGCACAGCTCGGTTCCGCGACCCAGTGTAAAGGTGATGCCGTGCCCTTCCAATCCCGACTGGTCGGTCACAAGCGTCACGTAAGCGCACGAATAATCAGGATCGACATGAATTGCATCGGAACCGTGAAGTTGATCGGACGTCGGAAATCGAACGTCCCGAACATGAAGATCGAGAATAAGGGTCATGGCGATATAAGGTAAGTAAGAGTGGGCGGACAAAAATCGTTGCGGTAATTGTACCCCGTTCGTTACTTTTGGCGAAAGTGACAGACGTAGCCTTCCGCAATCGTGGAAAATGTTGCTATCTGTTGAGAAATCCAACTCTCGTCTCGGTCCAACTCACCGGCCATGATCGATGCGACATCTGGCGCCGCTTCGATTGCCGCCCGAGCGTTTATTAGTAGCGAGCGTGAACGGCGAGCCAATATGTCGTCGATAGTCCGTGCCATCTCGTGGCGGCAAGCGAAGCTGATCTGAGCGTGAGACAACTTCAAGTCTGCGTGGATCTGTCGATCACGACCGGGTTCCTGCATCCACTGTTCAATAATCGCTGCGTCGCTTCCGTAGTGGGCTAACGAACCCGAAATTGTGGTGTCCTCCGTCTTCCCGTGAATGGCGAGTTCTTTGGTGCCGCACGGTCGAGGCGGCAACTTAGCCACTTGGGCAGCCAAATTCACGGTCTCTTCAGCCATCTGCCGATAGGTGGTCCACTTGCCGCCGGCAATCGTAACCAGCTGACTAGTCGAATCCTCCCAAAGTGAATGGTCTCGTGATAGGGAGGCCGTTTTCCGGTTCCCAGATCGTCGCACCAGCGGCCTAATTCCCGCGAAGACACTTCGAACGTGTTGGCTTGAAACGTCAATATCCAAATAGCGATTCAACGTTTTTAGAATGAAGTCCACTTCTGCCACCTGTGGTATTGGTTCAAGACCAACAGTCTCCACGAGTGTATCAGTCGTCCCTGCAACAACAACGTCGTGCCACGGTATGGCAAACAACACCCGGCCATCGTCCGTTTTGGGAACCATCAATGCCTGTTGGCTCGGGAGAACCGAACGATCGAAGACCAGGTGAATTCCTTGGCTCGGTGAAATGACCGGCGGCCTTGTCTTGTCGAGTTGGAGCACGGAATCGGCAAACGGGCCGGTCGCGTTCACGACCACTTTGGCAAGTAGCTCCGACGAACGATCGGTTTCCACATCGCGCCACTTGATACCACAGACTGTCCCGCGATTCGTTTTGCATAGTCCGGTGACTTGAACATAGTTCGCAACTGCTGCCCCCTGTTCCGTGGCGGTGGTTGCCAAGTTGATGGCCAGTCTCGCATCGTCGAATTGCCCATCCCAATATTGGACACCACCTCTGAGACGATGGGCATCGATTGTGGGAAGTGCGGAAACAACTTCGTCACGACTTAGTTTACGACAAGTCGGAAAGTCATCTCCACGAGCCAAGAAGTCGTACAGTCTCAATCCGGCGCCATAATAGGTCGATTCCCACCACCGATAGCTTGGTAGAACGAAACGCATCTTGCTTACTACGTGGGGCGCGTTACGCAGAAGGGTCGCTCTTTCGTCCAGCGCCTTTCGTACCAGTGAGATGTTTCCCTGTTTTAGGTAACGGACACCCCCATGGATGATTTTCGTTGAGCGACTGGACGTGCCCTTTGCAAAATCGGACTGTTCTAACAAGCAGACTCGGTAGCCACGCGAGGCCGCATCAACAGCTACGCCTAGGCCGGACGCGCCACCACCGATGATGGCAATGTCCCAGACTTCACCGGTCTGGCGCAACGCCGATAAAGATTGTTGGCGATCCATTTGTCACCGTTGCGGGCTGAATTCGCCAAGATAGTTTAGTCGCGATTGTTGTTCTTATTGCGTTTTCGCTGGCCCGTTGTTTTACTCTTTGGGCGATAGCCTGTCCCGGGCGAGTTTCGCGACTTCCGTTGCCGAGTTTTCTTTTCGCCACCCTCGATCTCGTGCACGTATTCACCGCGAAACCGAGCGTTGGCACTTTCGCGACGAGCTTTGATCGCCGCAGCCGGGGGGCTGGCGGGAATTAGCGCGTCGCAGCCGCCGCCGATAAGGTCCTTGCGTCCAGCCTGCTCCAACGCTTTACGGACTTCAAAATAGTTCTCTGGTTTGAAGAACTGCATAAGGGCTCGTTGCAGTTTGCGGTCGCGTAGATGTTTGGCGATGTGAACAGGTTTCTTTGTAAAAGGATCGACACCGGTGTAGAACATGGCGGTCGCCACGTCGAAAGGTGCCGGGATGAAATCCTGAACCTGATCGGGGCGATAACCGCTTTGCTTCAAAAAGACGGCTAGATGAATCATCGCGTCCAGGTCGCTTCCCGGATGGCTGGCGATGAAGTAAGGCACGATGTATTGTTTCTTACCCGCCTTGGCCGACTCTTCTTTAAAGACCTCCGTGAACTTCTCGAAATCATCGTTGCTCGGTTTTCGCATCTTGTCCAGTACGTGTGGATCGGTATGCTCCGGCGCGACCTTGAGGTGACCACCGACGTGATGCTTCACCAAATCCCGCATGTATTCGGGCGATCGCCGAGCCAGGTCCATACGAATGCCACTCGCCACCAAGACCTTACGGACGCCAGGCGACTCTCGCACGTCCTTCATCAGTTCAACCAAAGGGCCGTGATCTGTTCCCAATAACTTACAGATTTTCGGGTGAATACACGACTGACGACGACAGATGGCCTCCACTTCGGGGCGCACGCACTTCATCTCGTACATGTTGGCCGTCGGGCCGCCGATATCACTGACGACGCCCTTGAAATCTGCGTCGTTCGTCATCGATTTGATTTCCGATAAGACCGACGACTTGCTCCGCGATTGAACAATTCGTCCCTGATGAGTAGTGATCGAACAAAAAGTGCAACCACCGAAACAGCCTCGCATGATGGTGACTGAGTCTTTGATCATCTCATTTGCAGGAATCGGCTCCGTGTATGTCGGGTGGGGTTTGCGAGTGTATGGAAGGGAGTAAATCCGATCCATGGATTCCTGCGATAGCGGAAGCGGGGGCGGGTTACAGACAACCGCTTGGCGATCGTGGTATTGAACCAGCCGTCGCGCATTGTACGGGTTTGTTTCGTTGTGGATGATCTTGGTTGCTTCGGCAAACGCCATCTTGTCTGTAAGGACCGTTTCAAACGTCGGCAAAGTCAACGCGTCGGCAGGAGGTGTTTCGCTTGCGCCCATCGCGTAGGCGACGCCTCGGAGATCACGAAGGTCCTTAACAGACTCGCCGGCATCTAATCGGCGTGCGATGTCAATGATCGAATCCTCGCCCATTCCGAAGACCACCAGGTCGGCTTTCGAATTGAGTAAAATCGAACGGCGAACCTTGTCGCTCCAATAGTCGTAGTGCGCTAAACGGCGCAGTGAGGCTTCGACTCCACCGGCAATCACCGGCACTCCCTTGTACGCTTCGCGGGCTCGTTGGCAATACGCCAGGGTCGCTCGATCGGGTCGCAGCCCGATCCGTCCACCTGGCGAATAGGCGTCGTTGTTCCTGACTTTCCTGTTCGCGGTGTAGTGGTTGATCATCGAGTCCATATTGCCGGCGCTGATGGCAAAGAAGAGCCGAGGTCGACCAAATCGACGCCAGGCGTCGCAGTTTCTCCAATCGGGTTGGCTGACGATTGCCACTCGATAACCAGCGGCTTCCAAGACGCGACCGAGGATCGCCATCGCCATGCTCGGATGATCGACATAGGCATCACCGGTGACAAAGACGATGTCTACAGCGTCCCATCCGCGGGCCTCCATCTCCTCAACCGACATCGGCAAGGGCAGGGTGGTAGCTTGCGACTCAATCACCGGGAGCGACAACAGATTATCGGCTGTCTGGCCAGGCGCGGGCGGGTTTTCTAAGATCGGAAGTTCCATCGACGTGGTTCACGGTGAACGAGAATGGCCAACCAAACAATGAAGATGGTTGCCTAGGTAATAGGATTACAGGATGCATGGAATACAAGGTCAACTCGCAAAAGCGATCGGCGACTAATGTGAGCCAATGAGGCTGGCGTTCTGCGAATCCTGAAATCCACCGCCCAATTATACGGAGTCGCCACGGTATTCTTCCAGGTCTAATTCAATACGAATTCACGCTTTGGGCCTCAAATCGATGCTTCGTTGTACAGCCCGGCTGTTTGATCCCGACTTTGAGAGTGTCTTGGTCAACCTTACCGCTTGGGACGATATTGGCTTCCACCGGCGATCACCGTCGGAATTTTGAGCAACTTATCGCCGCAAGTTACGTAAAGCGAGCAAAGATCGCTTCCGCCGAATGTGCAATTCGTCACCGTATCGACCGGAGTTTCACGGAATGCGAGCAATTTACCAGACGGCGAAATAACGTGGATTCCCGGGCGCGTGACCAACGTCTCGCTCGTCTTCCGCGTCTTGTGCAACCCCGCGGCCACATAGAGGTTGCCTTTCGAGTCGATACACATGCCATCACCACTTCGGCCGGGATAGAAGTTGATGAGCACTCGACCGTTGCTGAGATCCCCTCGAGCATCCACATCGAACACGCGAATATCTCGGTGGTGATCGGCGTCGGGGTGTGCTTCGATCAAGTACAACTTCGATTCGTCGGGTGACAAGACAATGCCATTCGGCATGTGGATCTTCGGAAAAGCCAGGACTTGGTGAACTGAACCATTGAGATCAATGCGATAGACGGCCTTCGCGTTCTCTCCCGTCGGATCCACAACGCCCGATCGAGACGTAAAGTAGATACGTCCTTTGGTATCGGCACATAAGTCGTTCGGTTTAGCAAATGGAAGCCCTTGATATTGGTCCGCTAGCACGGTGACCTTACCGCTGGTCATGTTCTGCAACGTGACTCGGTTTGCTGCACCCTCGCAGCGAAGCAGATTACCGTTCGGCAGAAAGAAGAGGCCGTTGGTTTGATTCGAGTCCGAACGGAACACAGAAAGGCCGTCGTCCGCTGTCCATTTTAAGATCTTGTTCATGGGGACATTGGTGAAAAATAGCGTTCCTTTACTATCGACCGCTGGGCCTTCCGTGAAGACCGTGTCGTCCTCGATTTCGCAAAGCACTTGGACAGCACCCAAGTAGGCGTCGCTATCGAGATCACCATAATCAGCACCGAGGACGGGTGACCAAGACCAAAATGCACACAGCGAGACAATCAGCAGCATGGTGCGTCCCGCGGAGGCGAATTCGATCTTTGTGGTCGATTGCAAACGTGTCGTGCGAGTCATGGCTATTCTCACGAGTAGATGGACAAACAAGCCTGGAACGATTTTCGCTCACGAAACGAGAATGTCAAATCTCTGGCGTATCTCATCGAAGCGGGCAGAAGATTGTTGAGGCCCGCTCAATCGACCGTTGCCTATCGCATAAGTTCCCCGATGGAATTCGCCGACGGACTCGCGGACCCCCTGTTGATCCGCTACGGAATGGTCGATGACGTTACATTTGTGCCCAGGTTCAAGGCGAATGAGCTACTGAAGAGGATTTGTCATTAGTGATCTATCAATTGTCATTTTTCATGAAAGAAAAGACAATACGGCTGTCTTCGCGTGAAAAATGAGGTGCTCACACAGTATTTTCAACCACTCGCATTGCTTGCGCGGAACGTCACCAAAGAGTCCGAGAAGAAAAGATTGGACGTTAAGATTTGTCGATGTCGAGTCGCACGACGTGGAATTTTCCTTTGTACGGCGTGCGTGGCGACTCTGGGTCGACTGGGTTCGCGTTGTCATGCCCCAGGCAAAAGTCCTCCTGCGGCTGTTTGCCAAGTAGTCCTTCCGCCTTAATCTCGACGGGTGGTTCCTCATTGACTGAAAGTCGCATCGTCGTCGCGTTGACTTCTGCAACGATTTTCAGTCGAGTCCCATCGGCGACAGGAACTGTGACTCGGTTGATCTTGACGGATGACTGACGCACGGCGAAGACGATCTGGTCTTTGTGAACATAGAGGCAGTAGCCGACAACCGTTCCGCCGTGTGCAACCAACATCGCGTCTGCTTTTGGCGAATCGAGCTGAAGATGGAGCGAGTAGTTTCTATTGGCTAGATCGCCTACGGCCTGAGACGCAAACGACTCTCCCGTCTGCACTTTTTGCCAGTTAATCGGCTTCGTCACTTTTGGCGATGCGGTTCGACTTCGTCTGGCAACGGTCGGATAGAGCGTTACTGGGTTGGAAACGAAACCGGCTGGCCGTACTCCGGGTCCGGGTCTTCCTGAACCAATATCAGCGATCATCAAATCGGCAAGCTTCTTGAGCCGAGCAACGACTTCCGGATTCGCTGCAGCGACGTTGGTCTGTTCGCCAATCTCCTCCTCAAGGTTGTACAACCTCAAGCCTTTCACCTGCAGATCTTTCGGTTTCTCGCGTATGCCCATACCGAGTGACTGGGGAGTTAGCGCTAACTTCCATGCTCCTGAGCGAACTGCCTGCAGTGTTGTGCCTTGATAGTAGTACCACTCATTCGTTTTCCCAAGGAATAGGGAGGATAAGTCGAGCCCGTCGATCTTGACATCATCGCGAGTCTTTCCGCCCGCGAGTGAGACGAGCGTGGGAAGCAGGTCGGTGGTTCCTCCGATCGCATCGGATTCGGTGCCGGCATTGATCGTTCCGGGCCACCATGCAATGGTTGGCTCTCGGACACCTCCCTCAAGGGTGCACCCCTTGCTTCCACGCAGTGGACCCGAGACTCCCCCAGCTTTCCCCTTGGAGGCCCACGGACCATTGTCACTAGTGAAAATTACGAGGGTCTTTTTGTCGAGTTGAGTCCGCTGCAACGTCGTCAGAATCTGGCCAACGCTCCAATCCACTTCGGAAACCCAGTCGCCATAGACCCCGTTACGCGAAGTGCCCACGAAATCCTTGTGCGGATACAAGGGGATGTGCATTGCGGTATGGGGCAGGTAGAGAAAAAACGGTTGGTCACGGTGCGATTCAATGAACTTGACGGCCTCCTCGGTATACTCACGCGTGACACGTCGCTGTCCTTCGTCTTCGAGAAGGTCGGAAACCTTGTCGTCTCTTAGCAAAGGCACGACACGTCTCCCATCTGCACGTGACACCCGCTGCATGTCATTGGAGTAGGGGATCCCGAAATAGTGGTCGAATCCTTGATTTGTTGGTAAGAACTCGGGCTGGTCCCCAACATGCCATTTACCAATGCAAGTGGTCGCGTACCCCAATTCACCAAGGTAATCGGCAATGGTCAATTCATTGGGATTCAGACCACGCGAACCGGCCGGAAAAAACACGCCGGGCACAGAGACTCTTGGAGCGTAACAACCGGTCAACAGTTGGGCACGTGATGCCGAGCAGACTGGAGCTGCATAGAAACTTGTCAGCTTCATGCCCTCTTCGGCCATCTTGTCCAAGTTGGGTGTCGTGTTTTCTTTTGACCCGAACGGGCCAATGTCTCCGTAGCCCATGTCGTCAATAAAAATCACGACAAAGTTACGATGATCCGCCGCATGAAGTGGCAACGCAATAACACTAAACAACATCCACAAGAAAAGGCGAACGCAATTGCGGATCGGATATTGGTTCACGATACATCGTCCATGTCATTGAGAAGCTGGAGCACACGAGGCAATGGAAACAGTGTAATCGGTAGATGCTACTCCGTCACTAAGTCTCGACATGGACTGTGTTGCCGGGGTCTGGCAGCAATTGTGGCACTCGATTGCGCTTCGTGCTTGTATTTCCAGTGCCACACATTCCGCTAAGAACCGTGGGCTAACGCCCAGCGGCTGATTCACCACGAAGCGAGGTGAGGTAGGAGAGGAGGTCGGCAACTTCCTGTTGGGTCAGGTCCTTTAGGAGCAGATCGGGCATCAGTGATTTTTGTTGACGCACAATCAATTCGATCTCTGTCGACGGGATCGTGTGCAATTTGTACTGGGCGTCCCGCAAGACAACTTCCCGTTCGTTTCTCGCTTCCAAAAGCCCTGAGAGGATGACGCCGTCGGTCGTCTCGAGCAGGTACGGAACAAAGGCTGGTTCGATTACCTTCGAGGGGTTGAGGATTTGATCAAGTAATTGACGGCGGCTGGCATACTTCTTGCCTATCGCATCCAATGCTGGTCCGAACTTCTGTCCTTGCTTTCCCACTGTATGACAATTTTTACAGGCAGCCGCGGTATTGTTGAGGAACAGATCGCGACCACGTTCCAGGTCCCCAGAGATGGCGAGTAACGCCTCGGGATTAAAGACGATACCGAGTCGCTGTCGGCGTTCTTCTTGAGGCAAGAACCGCTCAAACAGATCTCGAATTCCCGACCGCGGGTGTTTTCCGGCCTCCTCAACGAATTGTTGTTTCACGCTGACGGGAAGTTCCATACTGTCGATGTGAGTTGCCAGTGCGAGAGCGCCGCGAGTCGATTGCGTAAGTTGGTCATAAGCGGCCTTTCGCGATGCGACCGAACCCTCAAAGTCTGCTAGCAAGTGAGCCAGTTGTCGTTTGGACTCTGGGGGACGAACGACGGTCGGTTGCAACTCAGCAATCCAATTATGGAATAATTGAACGGCCGCTGTGTCGACCAACTCGGATCCCATTCGAGGCATCCGTCCTCCACCCGTTTTTGCGATTCGGTAAAGAAGAACAGATGCGAACGGATCTCCGGGAGTCACGTTTCGGGCATCGGTCAATCCAAAGGTCCCCTGCGCGGGGCGGGCATCGATCAAGCCCGTTTTATCTAGATCAACACTCTTGGCGAGAGCGAGTGTAGCGACACCACCCGCGTTGAATTGGTGGCAATGTGCACAATTGACGTGCATGTACGACCGTGCACGTTCGTTCAAACCCGCTGACTCGTCATAGGGATCGACCAAGTCAACCGCCGCGGTCGTCGCGCTCGATGCACCGAGCATTCCGGCGTCTCGCAACTGATCTAATTGGCTCAATCCACTCTCGAGTTTTCCTTTCAGTTGGCTTGAATTGACGCCAAGAAGAGAGGCGGACTGCACTCCAAACACCGTGCCATTTTTTTCCACCCATGAATTGTGGCAAAGAAAACACTCCTTGCGGCCGGCAATGCGATAATCTTGCTGCCTCAATCCACTCGACATCGTCGAATCGTGGATGACAAGTTGGAGATCAGAGCCATCTCCATCAGCCAACACAGCATCTTGCTGGTCGTCGTTCCAAACATAAGTGTAGGGCCGCCAACTTCCCGCTTCTCGGTGCATCAGCTGAGTTTCCAAACGGACTGCGGATCGCTGTTTGAGTTTGCCAGGCGTCGTTACTCCGTGCATTGAGACCGTCTTGAAGACAACCGAACCGTTAGGAAACTGCCAATTTCCTTTCTCGTCAATCGTGATTGGGTTCTTTCCGTGAATGGCGAGCCACCGTTCAGAAGTTGTGTGATCTGCCCACGGTTCTACCACCACCCTGTAGGGGACAACTCCCGGGGCAACCTCGTGGTTGGGTACGGACACAAAG
>DUDC01000157.1:0-10291 GCA_012959465.1 Planctomycetaceae bacterium | reverse complement strand
TGCTCAGATCCTGTTCTGTGTTGGTGACAAGGTTGTAGATTTGTCCCTGGTGATCAACCAGATAGAGCTCTCCGTGGAGGTCTTCGCCAAATGCGACGAGTCGTAACGTTGTGTTCGCCAGGACTCGCGCGCCAACGTCGGATCCCTCGGCCGCTGGAAGTCCCCAAACAATGCCCGATTGGTAATCTCCGTAGACGTATGTTCCGACGAGATCCGGGTACTTCATTCCGCGGTAGACGAAGCCGCCGGTAATGGATGCGGCTTCAGAATGTGGGTGGTACGCCACTGGAGGTTGGATCGGGGTTGGACCGGGATCCTGTTCTGGAAGGACAACTTGCGGACCTTCCTTGATACTCCACCCGTAGTTTCCTCCCCTCTCGACTCGGTAGATCATTTCCCACAATTCCCAACCAACATCACCAACCCAGAGCGCACCTGACTTCCGATCAAAACTCATTTTCCACGGATTGCGAAAGCCGTAGGCCCAGATTTCCGGCTTTGCCTTCGCCGTCTTCACGAACGGATTATCAACCGGGACGCCATAGGGCAGGGCGTCCGTCGTCTGGTTGACGTCGATTCGCAAGATCGACGAGAGGAAATTGGATAGGTCCTGGCCGACTCGGTCCGGGTCCGGCGGTGTCGGCGCCGCGGCATCGCCCGCCGAGATGTAAAGGTAGCCGTCGTTGGGACCAAACTTAAGACAGCCACCATTGTGTCCACCAGATTTCCACGTCAACAACACTTTCTCGGTCGAGACATCCACCTGAGGTGGGTCGGAAGTCGACATGGTAAAACGCGAGACTCGCGTGCCACGGTCGTCGGTTCCCTTGACGACGTAACAGATGAACAGCTGCCGATTGCGCTTGAAATCGGGATGAAAGGCCATACCATAAATCGCCTTCAAATCGGCGATCGTCCTCTTGAGGTCGACGCAAATGTCGGCAGCCGCGTCGTCATCCGGCAAGAACGAGTAGATTTTTCCCTGCTGCTCGACCACAAACATCCGGGTGGTTCCTGCTGCAGAGACGAGTACTACGGGTTGCGAAAAACTGCGTCCACCGAAAGCCAATTCAACCTTGTACGGTGATGGAGGCTCGGGCTTACCCTTCAATTGAGATGTCGTCCAGGCAACGCGTACTCCGCCCGCTTCGCCGCCGCCCGATGTAGCCGCCGCGACAGCGGAAATCACGATTGCAAACAATAGGCCGAGATGGAAACTGCGTTGCATGAAATGGTTGCTCCCGTTGATGGCCACATCGCTGCCGGAAACGCGTATTTAAGTCGCAATGGCTCACGGATGCAAATCCCCGTCCGCATTTGCCAACACCGTACGTCACTTTCGTGGTAGGTCACTTTCGCCGAAAGTGACCAAAACCGGCCACGAATCGTTGGCCCGGCCGCAATGTGTAAATTATGTCACGTTAACAAGACTAGCGGGCTGTTGGTTTCGGCCAAATCTTGGTAAACCGATAAGCCCCCGATGGACTTCGAGTTTCCCCACCGACATACGCGATCCCGCAGCGAACAAAAACGCGTCGACAACAAGCGATTGGTTGCAACGATGAGAGTGAGCTTTTTGCTGTGAGTACGGAGTCGACTGGGAGTAGCGAAGAAGACGGCAGTTCGCGACCGGCCAAGTTCTTCCCGGGGTGGAGGATGGTTGCCGCAGCGGCCGTTGCGCAGTACATGTCCGCGCCTGGGCAGTCGTATTCCGTCGCAGCGTTCAAGGAGCCGATGCGGGCCGGACTCGGAGTCTCCGAAACCGATTACTCATTGGCATATGCCACAGCCACCATTGTCAGTGCTTGTCTGCTTCCGTTTGTGGGACGGTTAATCGACCGATTCGGCGCCCGCATCATGCTTCCCTTGATTGGGGGCTGTTTAGGATCCGCCTGTTTCCTGATGTCTCGCGTAGAGAGTCTCCCCGAGTTGTATTTGGGATTCATGCTGGTACGCAGCATCGGACAAGGAGCGTTGTCGCTCGTGTCAATTTGGCTGGTCGGCGAGTGGTTTGCCAAGCGACGGGGCATGGCGACCGCAATCGCGGGACTGGGTGGCGGCATCTCGGTCATGACCATCCCCCTGATCAACAACTGGTTCATTGTGAATTACGGTTGGCAAACCGGATGGGTAGCGTTGTCTGCCATGGTATCGTTGTCACTTGTCATCCCAGGATGGTTTATTATTCGCGATCGACCGGAGGAGATGGGGCTACATCCCGATGGCGTTGATCCGAAATCAAACCCACAAACCGACGGCCCGGTGATTCTCTCCAGCGACGAGTCTTGGACCGTCGGCGAGGTCGTGCGGGACCTGACCTTTTGGAAATTGCTTGCTGTTCCCGTGACATCAGGACTCGTCGGAACAGGACTTGTCTTTCACCAGGTAAAACTGATGGGCATGCACGGGCTGAGTCCGCAAATGGCACTTGGGCTGATGTCGGTTCAAGCGGCCTTTGCCACACTAATGACCTTTCCGGCCGGCCGGGCGACAGATCGAATGGAGAGTCGCAAGTTACTCGCCATGGCGATGCTCAGCCTCGCGGTTGCGATCATCGTTATGATCTGGATGCCGTCGCTTGGATTCGTGATCCCCTACGCACTGTTGCTCGGATTTCACGGGAGCGTATTGAGAAGTACGGCACAGGTTGTCTGGATCAATTTCTACGGACGAGCACACCAGGGTGCCGTTCGTGGCGCCGCATGGTCAGCCATGATTCTCGGCTCGGCCATCGGTCCCATACCGCTGGCTTATTCCGTCGATCGCTACGGCACCTACACACCCGCGTTGTTGGCGTTCCTTGCCTTGCCGTTGGCAGCTGCCGCAACAATCTGGACGGTGCGACAACCGACACGAGTTGTACTCTCGGACGAATAAAGATACGGACTTGTCTTTGTCACTGTTCGTTTCGATACAAATAGACATCCTCTGCGTCGCCATAAGTCAAATAGAGTGCGCCGTCTCCCGAGAACCGGCCGAAAATCTCCTTCATAAACGGTTCGTCATTTGGCCAGGGAAACGCAAAAACCAAATCGAAGTCGCCCAGATCGAGCCCCAGGTCATCGTAGGCACGGTCCGCATAAGTATCGAACGAGATCTCTCCGTCCGCTTCGGCAAATGCCCGGTCGAGTAGAACCTCGGCTGCCCCGGGAACGAAGCTGCCGTTGATGAATTCGACCGGAATATCAAACTCGTCGGCGAGTTCATTGGCAGCATCAACCAGCTCGGTGTTGATCTCAATTCCGTACGATTCGTAACCGAGAATCGCAGCCATCATCGCCACGATGCCGACACCGCTTCCCCATTCACAAAACAGACTTCCCTGGTTGAGATCCTGCTGAGTAAGGTATTGAAGGGCGTGCCAAACAGTCTCGTAGCAACTCGGTACGAAACCGCGTACGTGGATCGGCTGCCGACCACTGAAGTAGTCCACGCGTCTCTGACCGGCGGCGAGCAACTGCACCACTTCGGCAGGAATCGTGGATCGTTGAGGCGTAAAAGGGATACGGGAGAGAGCCAAAAATCGCCCGCCTTTCCAATACGATGAGGGTTAGATAATAGAATATCGATGGATTGATGTGAAACGCCAAGTCACAGCGCGACAATAAAGAGTAAAACAAAGATGTGAGTGGGCCGGAAGTAGGTCTACCGTGATCGTGGTGATTATGAACTACAGAGTTGATAATGAGGCGTCAGGAGTAATATGGCATCCAATCGTTCCTCGGGGCCCATTCAAGATCACGCCTACGCGCGCGGACCGCGAATTACCGCCGTCGAAACGCTGATTCCCAAGAACATCATGGCCAACTTGATGCTGTTGAGAGTCCACACCGATGCCGGCACGGTGGATGGCATGGAGGTCATCGGCCACGGTGAAACGTACTACATTCCCTCAGCAACGGCCGCTGTGATTCACGACTGGATGGCGCATCGTTTATTGGGCGCCGATGCGGCAGCGGTCGAGAGCCATTGGCGGTTCTTATATGATCGAGCCACCGCATTCGGCGGTACAGGTGCTGAGTTGCGTGCGCTATCAGCAATAGACCTTGCTCTCTGGGACATTCTAGGTCAACTCAGCCGCCAACCAGTCTGGAGACTGCTGGGTGGGCCAGTCCGAAATACCGTCCCCGTCTATAACAGTTGCGGCGGGCCCTTTTACGGCGCACAAGGCGGCGAAGGTCGCCCGGGTTGGCCCGGCCATGGTGACGCGGGGAAACCCGGTCCGCTGGAAGACAATTGGGCAAGCGTGAATGCAGCTGGCGATCTGGCCGAGGAACTGTTGGAGTCTGGTTTTCGAGCCATGAAATTATGGGCCTTCGACGCAGTCTACCGTGAAGGCGGGGGACAACGTATCAGCGCCGACGACCTGCGCCGCGCCACGGCACCGTTTCGAGCTATTCGCGATCGCGTAGGCGACAAAATCGACGTAATGTTAGACGGGCACGGTTTCTTCTCGCTACCCGCGGCGTTGTCGATCAGCAAGGCGATGAAGGAGTTCGCACCACTTTGGATGGAAGACGTTTTGCGACCGGATAGCATCCAGGCGATGGCCGAGTTTAGACGCGCTGCCGGAGTCCCAATCGCAGTCAGCGAGATGTTGGTGACGCGAGAATTGTACCGTCAGGCTCTGGACGCGAACGCTGCCGATTATGTCATGATCGATCCGACGTGGGTCGGAGGAATCACGGAGAGCAAACGCATCGCTGAGCTGGCGCAGTTGTACAATGTTCCAGTCCTCATGCACGACTGTACTGGCCCATTAACACTTTTTGCTGGGCTGAACTTGGCCGCCGCTATCCCAGGTGTCACGTATCAGGAGTGTGTTCGAGCACATATTGCCACCTTGTATCCCCATTTGATCGATGTCGATGTCGCCATTGCCGATGGCGCGATCCCACTCAGCGAAAGGCCCGGACTGGGCGCGCGGTGGCAAGAAAGCCTCTTCAAAGATCCAGGGGCCGAATATCGGATAACCCGCGACGTGTGAGTAGTTTGGAGAGCGGTGACTTGTCACCGCTCTCTTGTCACCCCGACTCAACTTGTGTCGTATGTGAGTCTCGGAGCGGCGCTTGTCTCAAATTCCGAAGCGTTGGTCATTGCGACGAGGCGCGATGTGCACGATGAGGTAGCGAAGTTGTTTCTGCGTCTCGGAAGCGCAGGGGTTGCTGTGAGGATTACGGCCGCGCCTCGATTTCTAATTGGCGCCACCGTGTCGCTTCGCGACACTTCGATTGCACCTGCACTGACCCGACTGGACAATCGAATTGCACCAAAGGATTTGCCGACCGCCGCCCGTTCCGTTGCCATTCGACCGTTACCGTAAAGCACGGTTCGCAGAGATGTATATGGTTCGTCCACATCACGATGATAAGCACAGTCACCTTCAGCTCGCATCATCCGTGCTCACGCCCAGGGTTACGTTGACCCGACCAAGCAAAGGGGCGCCGTCGCTCTTACCCGACGCTCAGTCCAACATGAAAAAGGTGGTGAAATCCAAATTCCCACCGGAGAGGACGATCGCCACTCGCTGGCCGCGGAAGGTGTCGCTATTGGCGATCACGCAGGCTAGGGGCACAGCGGACGAGGGTTCGATCACCAGTTTGGCCTCCTCAATCATCTGCCGCGTGGCGGCCGCGATTTGCTCCTCGGTGGCGAGCAGAATGTCGTCCACCAAATCGCGGATAATCGGAAACGTCCAGTGACCGAGAGGTGTACGCAGCCCATCTGCAATCGTGTCGTACCTAGTCGGCATCTGGATGGAATCTGATTTCCAGCTCCGGTAGGCATCGTCCGCCCAGGCCGGTTCGGCGGCGATGATACGCAGTTCGGGTCTCAGTGACTTCAAGCTGACAAGGCAACCGGAGAGTAGACCGCCACCGCCCACCGGAATCACCACCGCGTCGATCTGCTCAAGCTGTTCATGGAGTTCCAATCCAACGGTACCGGCCCCACAGATCACTCGCGGGTCGTCGTAGGGGTGAATCGGCACAGCTCCCGTGTCAGCGGCGATTTGATCGGCAGTGGCTTGGCGAGATTTGGCATTCGGTTCACAGAAGACCGGTTCGACACCAAAGCGTCGCACAGCATCAATCTTGTTGACACGCGAATTGTGGGGCATCACGACGTGGGCCACGATGCCTCGTAACTGGGCCGCCCGTGAAAGGGCGGCCGCGTGATTTCCCGATGAGTGAGCCACGACGCCTCGTGCGGCCTCTTCGTCTGAAAGAGAGAAAACAGCATTGCAGGCACCTCGCGCCTTGAACGCGCCAACGTGCTGTAGATTCTCGCACTTGAATGCCAAATCGAGTCCCGTCGAATGATTGAGCCGCGAGCTCGAAACAACGGGTGTTCGTATGACGTAGTCGGCGATACGACGATGAGCTGATTGAACGGATTCCAGCGTGATCTCTGTTGTTCTATTCATCTACGAACGATTTATTCTCTTATTCTCGTTTGGTATTTTCCAATTGTCTTACCACACCCGGAAGCGGGGATCCGATCTGCGTGTTTACAGCGGAATAGTCTTCACCGAGTAGTTGCGCAACGGTTGCTGCGACTTGCGATTGAGTCACTTCCATATTTCGGCGGATTCCCAACGCCGGTGTATCGGGACCGAGAACTGCAATCCAAATATGATCCGATCCGGCTTGTAAAATGCCGTGGCTTTTCCAGCCCTCTCGATCATCTCCACGTCCGTGGTCGGTTGTAATAACCATCGATGTGCAATTGCGGTGAGATTCCAAACTCTGCGCCGTCTCCCAAAGATCCTGGATGATTCGATCGGACCGATTCGCCGCGTCCAGATACAAGTCATAGCGGCCATCATGCGCCCAGTCGTCGGTCTCTCCCAACGCAACGTAAAGTACTCGCGGCCGTTGAGTCTTGAGGTATTCCAATGCACCAGCGCTGGTGAACACATCGTAGCGTACACCTGGCCAGTACTTCGGCAACGTCCGTGCTAAATCGTTCCACTCGACTTCTCTCTGTTTGTCGGCAAAAAACTCAAGCTCTCGCCATCCGGCGTTGATGTAGATTCCACTTCGTTTGTCGTTGATGATATAAGGGAAGACGTCCCAGCTGGTGAACGCGGCCACTCGTCCTTTGTATTCCGGGCGCCGATGAAGCCACTCGAGCACGGTGACATTCTTGTTGTAACGTTTAGCGTTCGAGTTGATTTTGGAATCGGGAAATCCGCACAGGATCTCGCTGTATCCCGGATAGGAAAAGTAGCGACCATTGGTCACCCGCACGTGACAATCGACACTTATGTCGCCAAGGACTTGCCCTTCTTTCGCGATCGTGCGCCAGAAATATGGAAGCAATTGCTCTCGACGTTCGGCATTATCGTCGGCCCAGAAGCGTCTCTTCAATGATTCGACATCGCGCACTCCACCCGTGGCCTTGGTCATCAAACGCTGGTCCGCACCTCCAAACAACTCTTGCCACCGCAATCCGTCCAAGGTGATCAGAATGAGATTCTTCGTGCGACGTTGCTCGCCCGTTGCGAAATCGACAGTCATGAATAGGCAAAACAGCTGGACTACCACCGCCGTAAACATGGTGCGAGTCACACATTGAGCTGAGGTGCGGTGTAAAGGGCAGCAGGAGAGTTTTTTCAAGATCCAATTCCTCGTACAGGCGAATCGCCGGTCGATGCGAAAACCAGACCGTGTATAGTCGTAAATTGAACGGTCGTAAGCAACCGATCAGGTAAATTGTATTTGCCCCTTGTCTGATTGCAGGTAGGCTAATGGTCGTTTGGTGGCCGTGAAGTGTCCCGGATTGGGGTTTTCGAGGAAGCAGGAGCATGTCATGCGTCGATACACGACGTTTTTTTGCTTGATCGGTGGCTTGATGGCGACTCTCTCAACGCACATTGAGGCCGGTGAAGCCAGCAAATGGAAAGCGGAAAAGTTCCTCGGATTCAAGCTGGAAGATGTCGCTATTGCAAAAGTCACTGGCAAAACGGTCGAAGAAAAGAAGATCTCCATCTTGCTCAACGGATTCGAGTGGTCATCGTCAATGGAAAGAAGGAAGAGCAGATATACGAAGTTGCCGTGCCAGTGCGTACACGTAGGTACGACGTCACGAATCTCCTAACAGTCCAAGATTCGCGACGGCACGAATTCGCTATCGACCAAGTCGAGATTTGGGACGTTCAGGGTAAGTCCGATCTCCCTCGATGCGAAGTTCGAGACAACCATTCTTGATGAAACGAGACCAACTCCATGCAGGTGAAACGTCAACGATCCAAGGGATACCAAATACTGAGTGTCATCATTCTGTTGTTCACACAGAGTGCATTCGCGCAGGTAGCTAACGAGAGAGTTAGTTGGACGACATCAAAAGTGGTTGGCTCGCCAACAACACCCGAACCGTATCGAGTTGAGTTGGCCTTTCCCGAGATTCGCTTCAAATTGCCGACGTCACTGGAAGAGTTTCCATCGGGCGAACAGTTGCTCGTGACGGAAATTGGAGGAAAGGTCTGGGCGTTTCCCAATAAGCGAGACAAGAACGTCAGGAGATTGGTCGGGGATTTAGGCAACGTGGCGCTGTTTGATGCCGAGTTTCATCCTGATTTCGCGCAAAACCAACAGTTGTTTCTTTGTTATGTGCAAAAAGGGGAAAAATCAGAAACCCGTGTTTCTCGTTTCTTCCTTCGTGGCGAACCACTCGCTTTCGAACGCAATTCTGAACAGATTTTGCTTACGTGGCCCTCGGGTGGACACAACGGTGGCTGCCTTGAGTTTGGGCTCGACGGCTTGCTCTATATTTCCACCGGTGACGGAGCCGGGCCAAACCCGCCCGACGGATTGACGACGGGGCAGAACGTTAACGACCTGCTTGGCGCCATCCTGCGGATCGACATCGATAGGGAGTACCCTTATACAATTCCGCTCGGCAATCCGTTCGAAAACCCACTCGATAAGAAAGCTGGTGCCCGTCCCGAGATTTTTGCCTATGGACTACGGAATCCGTTCAAGTTTGGCATCGACAAACGAACGGGTGACGTGTTTGTGGCTGATAACGGTTGGGAAACGTGGGAACTAATTCATCGAATGAAAGCGGGAAGCAATGGCGGCTGGCCAGTGATGGAAGGCCGAGCGATCCTTAGAGGCGAAGTCCCAGTTGGCCCAACGCCAATTACACCACCACTTAAAGACCATCACCATTCCGAAGCGAATTCCGTCATTGGTGGACCCGTCTACGACGGCAAAAAACTAACGGATCTGGCCGGAACGTTTGTTTACGGTGACTACATCACAGGGACTATTTGGGGTGTGCGCCCTGACAAAGATGGTTCGGCTATCCACCGCACTCTGGTCGATACCGATCTGCGGATTGTCGCCTTTCACCAATCACGAAGTGGCGACATCTATGTTGTCGACTATGACTTTACTGGTCAAATCTACCGACTGTTGCCAAACAATCGCGTTGATAATTCGGCTGAGTTTCCGAGGCGCCTTAGTGAGACGGGGATCTTTCGCTCGCTAGTCGACTTGGTACCGGCCGCTGGTGTCGAGCCCTACGACGTGGTCGTCAAGCGATGGATGGACGGCGCGAGTGCACGGCGGTGGATCGCGATTCCAGGCCAGCAGGGAGTACGGCTAGGGAACGACGGAAGCGTTTTCCCCAACGGCACTGTGCTTGTAAAACACTTAGAGTTATCGCAGGGTGACAAGACGCCCATCCGCGTGGAAACACAATTGTTACACTATGAGGCCGGAGTTTGGAGTCCCTACATTTACCAGTGGAATGATGAGGGTAAGGACGCTACGCTCGTCGCGCCGGAAGGCGCACAACGCAATCTTCTCACGAGTGACGGAGAACGGACCTGGCGCAGTAGTGCAGTCAATGAGTGCAAGTTGTGCCACAATGCGGGGTCGGGATTCGTCCTTGGGTTTAGTCCGAGTCAACTCGCGATGACAAAGGACGATGACCAACTACATGAGCTGGCGAAACGCGGCGTCTTGGCTGGTGACTTTGCATCGCCGAATGTGAAGGCCCGTCTTGTTGACCCGTGGGATGAGACATTTGACCTCAACGATCGAGCGCGATCCTATCTTCATGGGAACTGCGCTATGTGCCATCATCCAGGTGGAAACGCAATTGTCAGCTTTTATCTTCGCCGAGAATTGCCATTCGATGAATTGCGCACCAATAAAGGGACGGGAATTGGCACATTTGGTCTGCGCGACGCCAAACTGATCACACCCGGTGATCCCTATCGTTCGGTCTTGATGTATCGCATGTCCAAACTGGGCTACTCACGCATGCCCTATATAGGATC
>DUDC01000156.1:17984-22464 GCA_012959465.1 Planctomycetaceae bacterium | reverse complement strand
GCGTACACTCTATTTTGTGCGTCGTTGCGCCAGATGCAATTGACACACCAGTCTTTTTCCCAAGTACGCCAACTTACATGCGTATTGAAGTGGTACTGTCCCGCGGGTGGATCGGAAAGCCAGCGTCCGCTTCCACTATAGATTCTTCCGTGGACGCTTGTGTGCAATCCAAGTAGGCCCCAGGGTCCAAAATGCGAACTGACCATGGTCGATCCACCACTGGCCGCTTTGCCAACCGCGGACATGAAAAGGGAGACCGGAATGCAACTCACCGACTGAGCTGCGCATAGAAAAGGCAGTGTGCGCAATAGAAAATGGCGCATCGTACTTCATGCGTGTCGTTGGTCGCGCGGCGTTTAACCGTGCAGCTCCGATTACAGAAGTTTAAATCCACGACAATCAAATTTGTTCCGACCAATCTCGCGATTGACGCAATTTCGATTCATTGTGCGTCGTCGCGATCTTCAATTGGAGTATTGTGTTTTCCATTGGACGTGTGAGAATGACATCCGATAGAATGAGCGGTTGGGACGCCGATTAGATGAAAACCGATTGACAAATGACTCGCACACTTCTTATTTCGACACTGCTTACGACATTCGTCGCGGCGAGCGCCGTGCAACTGGGGCCGAGTAACCAGAGTTCAAGTGGTACGACCCCCGGAGTCGCCCGCCCGAATCAGCTGCCATCGCGAGGTGGGCGTGGATTCGGCGGCGGTCGAAGATCTCAGTCCTTTGACCGCAGTGATTATCCGCAGTGGGAAATTGGTGAAGAGTTTGCTCACGATGTGTTCACATTCGCTCGTGTGCAGTACGACGGTCGCGGACGAACACCCGATGCGCGGTGGAACAATGACTATCCAGACGCCGACCTCAACTTCTCTTATCGATTGCAGCAATTGACATCGATGCGCGTCGACCCCAACGCGGCGGTCGTTCGCCTCGACGCACCCGAATTATTCGACTATCCGTTCGTGTTCATGATCGGGGTCACTGGGGTTCATTTCACGGACGCCGAAGCAAAGGGACTCCGCAAGTACCTTCTCAACGGTGGATTCCTGATGGTCGATGATTTCTGGACGCAGCCGGAATGGAACCACATCGAAAACCAGATGAAACGCGTTTTGCCCCACGTCAGACCCACCGAATTGCCTCGGGACCACCCGATCTTTAATCTCGTCTACGATTTGAAGGGGGTCCCACGCTGTCCCAGCATTCACGCGTGGCAACGTGGGGACACATTTGAATACTGGCACGGCGATCCCATGGGCGATGAAGACCCTCACTTTATGGGCTACCACGACGCGAAAGGAAGACTCGTCGCCGTGTTCTGTATGAACAACGATATTTGCGATGGCTGGGAACGGGAGACCCAGAACCGGGAGTACTTTAAGTTGTTCTCCGAACGCGTGTCATACCCAATTGGTATTAACATCGTCGTCTACGCACTCACGCATTGACCTGAGCCGAACGCGCTATGGCTGTTGTTCTCGCATCAGCAACCGATCGCTAATCGTCAAATCTAAGATGCTTCACCGACTCACCGGACGTAATCAGTTCCGTGAGTGCTTCAATTCCGATGTCCAAGTGGTGTTGCACAAATTCTGCGGTGACTTTGCTATCGCTCGCTTGCGTTTTTACACCTTCCGGTTGCATTGGGCTGTCCGAGACCAACAGAAGTGCCCCGCGTGGAATCTGGTTCGCAAACCCGACAAGAAAGATGGTAGCGGTTTCCATGTCGATGGCTGCGACCCGCATGAGTGTCAATGACTTCTTGAAGGTCTCGTCGTGTTCCCACACTCGCCGATTGGTCGTGTACACCGTACCGGTCCAATAATCGAGTCCATGTTCTTTGATAATGTGCGAGACAGCGATCTGCAGGCGGAAGGAAGGTAGGGCCGGAATTTGGGGAGGCAAATAATCATCGCTGGTGCCTTCGCCGCGAATAGCGGCAATTGGCAAGATCAGGTCGCCCGTATTGAATTTCTTTTTAAGCCCTCCGCATTTTCCCAGAAAGAGCACTGCCTTTGGCGTCACAGCGGACACTAGATCCATAGCCGTTGCTGCCATGGCACTGCCCATCCCGAAATTCACGATCGTGATGTCCCCCGCCGTTGCGGTTTGCATCGGTCGATCCTTGCCGGCGAGCTCAACACCGAATTTGTCGGCGAAGCGTTGAACATAATCCAAGAAGTTGGTGAGCAGGATGTACTTGCCAAAGCTCGAGACCGTGGTGCCCGTGTAGCGGGGTAACCAGTTCTCCACAATTTCTGCCTTGGTTTTCATTCTCGAATATCCCAAAGTGGACTGCCGATGAGAGCTAACGAACAGAGCTTAGAAAGCCTCGGCACATCGTACCACACACGCCTTGGGTGAAGAACGCGAGTCTTCAAGTCGCCGTGTCCGTAACCCGCTGCGTAGGCGAGGGAGAAGCTGGCGAAACCCTATTTGGCTTGGTCGCCTTTTTGCATGCTGAGAAAAGCGATCAGGTCGGCGACCTGTTTGGCTGTCAGATCTCGCAACAGTAGATCTGGCATCATCGATTGTTGCTGGGTGGCGGTGTCCTCAACGTCAGCCGATGGAATGCGGACTAGCTTTCCCGTCGGCTCCTTCAGCACAATTTCGCCCGGACCACTCTTGATCAATAGGCCGCTGTAAACCCGACCGTCGATCGTTTGCACCAAATGGACTCGATACTTCAGATCGATTTCTTTAGAGGGTAGGAGTATGTTTTCGAGAATCTTCGCCCGATCATATTTCTTGCCAATCTGACTGAGATCAGGTCCAATTTCGATCCCCAATTTTCCAATTCGATGACAGTTCAAGCACTGGACGCCGCTCGTCTTGAAGAAAACAGCTTTGCCCCGTTCCGCGTCGGCATCCATCGCCAATATCGTGTCGGCACGAATCACACTTCCGAGTCGCTTCGTCCGCTCTTCCTCAGGCAAGAACCGTTCGAAGAGCTCGCGGATGTGTGCGGGTTGCTGACTGACATGGGCGAGAACTTCGTCCCGCAATGATCGGTTGGACGGTGCGTCGGCGAGAGTCTGCATCAACTGAAGAGCATTACTTGTGGTCGCCAGCCGTGCGTCGACGTTGTCGTTCCGTGACGTCACTGGTGCGACGCGAGTGTCAGTAGGGAGGTTGGCGATCCAATCGTGCAATAGTTTCAAACCGGCCTCATCAACGACGGACGAGCCCATTCGCGGCATGCGGCCCGGGCCCAGTTTTGCTGCGCGATAGAAAAGCACGGACCGAAAGGGATCTCCAGGCGTGAGGATTTTTCCGCCCGGCATTGAAAACCCACCGTGTGATGGTTTGACATTCGCGATGCCCATCTCTGGCAAGTCGACGGTCGCCAACAAGAGAAATTCGCCATTGCCGCCACCCCATTTACGATGGCAGTGCGAACAGTTGGCATGCAAATACGAGCGGGCCCGGAGATCCAAATCGCGCGACGCATCGCGGTAGTCAACCAGTTTCGGAAAATCGATAGCTTTTTTCTTCGGCAACTCGTCTGCGAACAAGCCCAAGTGCCGAAATGTCTCCATTTGGTTGGCCGCAACGTCGCCGTATTGGTGATCCCGGTTCATCTGCAGCGTGTTGATTCCCAACACGTATTTAGCCGCCATATTGTGGCAGACCGTACACTCGGTGCGACTTGGAAAGTGCCACGTCTGCAATCGCTTTCCGCCAGCGACGGATTCGTCTTCAATCGTGAACGTCCGATCCATCCCCAGTGGATCCTCAAGTAGCACAGCGTCCGTTTGTTCGTCATTCCACACATACGTGTAACCTCGCCAGAATTGATCGCCAACATCTTCACCGCCGGCAAGCTGTTCGTAGTGCAGGATTCGCGTCTCTAGCCGACGAGGCTTCCCCGGCGACAACTCTAGCGACAACGTTTCGACCGCCACGGTACCATCGGGAAATTTCCAACCATGTGGTGCGCCCGGCGCTGGCTGCGGGTAGGTGATGCCGTCGAAGTCAATTTTCGAATTGCCGGGTAGTGCCAGGAACCGTTCTTTGGAAGCTCCATCGGTCCATTGCGTTGCCGAAACGGAATACGGAATGACGCCGTCAGCTGGCCGGTGCTCCGACACCGAAGCAAACAGTCCTGTCTCGCTGAGCTTGCGTGGAAAAGTGGACTTGTGGTCGGCATTCGCATTTTCCTTTAACTCAAAGATCAACCCTCGCATATGATCGACCAAGAGTAACTCACCGTCTACATCCTCGGCAAAGCCAACCAGCCGCAGTGTTGAATCGAGCAGTTCGCGATGGTCCGATACACGCCCTGTCTGCCGATCGTAGCGAAACATCCAGATCTTACCCGTGTCGTAGTCGCCGTAGATATACGCGCCTTTGAGCGCTGACAACTGTGAGCCTCGGTAAACGAAACCGCCCGTGATCGATCGAAATTCGGCGTGGTCGTGCTCGACGATGGGTGAGACGAATGGCGACGGACCACGAGGGCGATCGGG
>DUDC01000156.1:0-17963 GCA_012959465.1 Planctomycetaceae bacterium | reverse complement strand
CGAAAGGATGGCTGCCCTCCATCACGCTCCAGCCATAGTTGCCGCCGCGCTCGATCAGGAAAATCTGCTCCCACAGATCTTGTCCAACATTTCCCGTCCAGAGATCGCCGTTTGCTCTGTCGAAGCTGAACTTCCATGGTTGGCGCAATCCATAAGCCCATATCTCAGGTCGTGCACCCTCCATTTCGACAAATGGATTGTCTTCCGGAATCACATACGCACGATCGTTGGTTGTTTTGTCGACGTCGATTCGAAGTATGGCTCCCGACACCGTACCAATGTTTTGCCCATTCAACAGTTGATCGGCGATGCCGCTCGAATCGCCCGTGCCGATGTAGAGGTATCCATCCGGCCCAAACTTTAGGCAGCCGCCGTTGTGTCCCCCCGATGGCCATTCAAAAATAATCTGTTCGGATTCGCGATCGGCCACACGCCCCTCACGACCAACTTGAAACCGGGAAATGCGAGTTCCCCGTGGTGTCTCCCTGGCGGGGTCCACAAGATAAGTGATATAGAAATAGCCGTTAGATGCGAATTGCGGATGGAAGGCCAAACCGTAGATCGGCTTTTCCTTGCCAATGTCTAACAGTACGTCGGCGTGCTTGGTACCTCGTTGTTTCGAAAATGAGCGGACCTTGCCATACCGTTCGACAACAAACAGTCTGTCGGTGCCCGGGGCCGACGTCATCGCCGTCGGTTCCTCAAATTTCAAGTTGGGGAAGGCCACCACGGTACGATACGGCGGCGGCGGATCCGGCGTCCCTGTGATACGAGAACTTGTCCAGGGGACACGCTGGTCGATGCCGAACGGGCCTTCGTCGCCCGCCGCAGTCGCAGAGATTTGCAGAATGATCGTGACATAAAACAGCAACCGTCGTTGTGCCAAAAAAAATGCTCGCATCGGTTGTCCTCTTCCTGGTAGTCGCGACCATTATGCAGAACGGTCAACAGGATAGCGCGCCGAACCCCAGCCATGGAGAAACTCCCGGCGTTTTTCGTGTCGGACGTGGGCCAGCACAGAAGGATGTTATATTGTTGTTCATCGGTGGCCTCTTTCAACCCGTGTACTGTAACATAGGGAGCGGTAGAAAGCCGAACGGCAAATCGGCTAATGGACGTTTCAGTCGATCGCAATACCACACGTCTGGTCAAGCGGGCCTATCGATTGGCGCTATCCCGGTTACACGTGAAACCTTTTTAGTGGTCGTTGGGTATTGCGCTACGCGAACGGTTCATCTGGCAGCGGCCGCATGCTACATTAGTTCTTCGGCTGCCATCTCACGGATTTCATGCTTCGAATCGGAGCGGCAGTCCCGACAAGCCTGTGTGAGTAGCAAGAAAGGTCCTATGAGTCATGCAATTCTCTGCAAAGTTGGTGTTCGTCGTCCTTCTACTAGCCTTCACCATTCCAAAATTACAGGCCGAGACGCTCGACGGAGATAAGTTGCTTGACCCGAATCACCTGGTCGACATTCGTATCACGCTCTCTCCGTCCGATTGGAAAGAGCTTTGCAAGCAACGCCGTGATTTTGGTGCACTATTTACTGGTGCTGAGATTGAAGATCCCTTCAATTACTTTAAAGGCGATATTTCGATTGATGGACACAGGGTCGCCGAAGTTGGTGTGCGAAAGAAGGGTCTGTTTGGTTCAGTCGACAGCGTTCGCCCTTCACTGAAAATCAAGTTTGACGAATTCGTCGACCAGGACCCGATCAAGGGACTGAGTCGGCTGACGCTCAATAACAACAAACAGGATACCTCACAGGTCAGCCAGTTTCTGACGTATAAGCTCTTTCGCGATGCGGGAGTCCATGCGCCTCGATCCAATTTTGCCCGCGTCACGGTCAACGACGTATATCTCGGAATCTACACGCATGTTGAGAGTATCAAAAAACCATTTCTCGACAATCAATTTGGAGACAAGTCTGGACAGCTCTTTGAGGGAACGTTAACGGACTTTCATCCTCGGACGATTGAGAAATTTGAAGCCAAGACGAAAAACGATCAAGTCGACCGCCGGCATCTCAAATTGATTGCGGACGTCGTGACCAAAGGAGACGAGCTTCAGGTCGACAAATTGCAAGAGCTAATTGATCTAGACAATTTTTTTCGCTACTGGGCGATCGAGGGTATCATTCGCTTCTGGGACGGATATGCGGCCAATCAGAACAACTTCTATTTCTATATCCATCCCGCAGATGGTCGCGGTTACTTTATTCCCTGGGGTGCCGATGATTCGTTCACGAAGCAGGGCGGACCGTTTGGTCGCTTCACAAGGCAAAAGTCAACGGCAGTGTACGCCACCAGCATGCTTACCAATCGGTTGTACCATGCCGAGGGTATGGCCGATCGATACCGGGCGACTGTTCTCGAACTACTAGATGAGGTGTGGGACGAGCAAGAACTCATCGCCGAAATCGACCGAATCGAAAAGCTGATATCGTCTCATTTGCACGAAAGACAAAAGTCGTCGCCTCGTAATATGAACAGGGTGCGAGACTTCATTGAGACGCGCCGCGGCGTTCTCGAAAAAGAGCTGAACGAATGGCCGGCAGTCGTGTCGACCAAGCCTCGTAAACCTCAATACACGATCGTGATTGGAAAAGCGAGTGGTTCATTCACGACGGTCTGGAATGACAGATCAGCAGCAGATCCAACGAACGCCGGAAACGCTGAGATTCAGGTCGAACTTGATGGAGAGGTGATTGAGTTCAAGCAGTTGGGGATCAGTGTACAACCTCGTCGGTCTTCTCGATTTGGTCGTCGAGATTCTGGCGCTACGGATCGACCACGCGTCAGTTTGGTTCTTGCCGCCATCCGAGCTTCAGACGACGAACGGTTGACGATTACTCTCGCCATCGACCGCGAGGCATTTGAGAATCTCACCGACGACCCGATTCAAGTGACTGGCACGCTTACTGTGGGGCGGAACCCTTCACCATTTGCCGCATTTCGTGGCGGCGCGAACCGATCAGTGAACGGAGTACTTCGACTGACCAAATCTGGAACAGACGAAGGCGCAGCGGTCGCTGGAAACATCGAACTGACGATCGCCGAAACTCGTGGCGGTCTTTTTCGGAGATGACCAACGGACCAGTGTTCGTTGTTTGAGGATCGGGCAAGACACGAAGATATCTGAGGTGGTCCGCCCACCGCGGTCCTGCTCCTGCGCCCCACACCGAGCATCGAACAGAGAAATACAAGACGGGGGAACAGGGATCGGTTGCTGCCGCTCGATAAAGAGCCGATGCGTGGATAGAATTTTAGACTTGTTGCGTTTGCTCCATCCCATCAACTAGGCAGGCTGATTCACCATGATTCCACAAGAGAGTTCCAGACGGTCGTTTTTGAAAACTTCTGTCGCGCTGGTGGGGACAACACCTCTCATCGGAAGCTCGAACCGGGCGCAAGCGGAAGAATCGAACGGACCACTCTTTGCCTATGTGGGAACCTTCAGTTCGCCGCTCGGCGATGTGTTGCCAACTCAAGTGGATCTGCCGCCCGGAAATGGTCGCGGCATTCACATTCTTCAGGTAAATCGTGCCACGGGGGCGATGACACCGGCTGGCGTTTATGAGCTCGGTACAAGCCCCAGCTGCCTCGCCTTGAATATGGCGGGAACTCGCCTCTATTCCACGAATGAAACGGATCGAGTGGGGGCCGGCAAGGAAGGCACGGTCAGTGCGTTCGCCATCCATCATGCGAATGGGAAACTGAAGCTGCTAAACACCGTCCCATCGGGCGGGGCCGGTCCGACCTACGTCAGCATCCATCCAAGTGGGAGGTTCGCTTTAGTAGCTAACTATTTTGGCGGCTCGGTTGCCGTGTTGCCGATTCTCTCCGATGGACGCCTCGGTGCCGCCACCGATGTCAAAACGGATGCCGGAAAAATCGGCCCTACCAAAGCGACGAACGCTCCGCCTGGCAGCTTTGCTTTCAGTGGTCATGATCGGACGCACGCTCATATGATCCAGTCCGATCCTTCTGGACGCTTTGTGCTCCATGTGGATTTGGGACTGGACCAGATCTTTGTTTGGAAGTTTGACGACGAGAAAGGCGAGCTGACTCCAAGTGAATGGCCCGCGGTCTCGCTGCCAGCTGGAGACGGCCCCCGTCATTTCCATTTCCACCCCAACGGGCGCTGGTTTTACTCCATTCAAGAGGAGGGTTCGACCATCGTGTTGTTTGATTACGACGCCGCAACCGGTCGGCTAACCTCACGGCAGACGATCTCGACTCTGCCACCCGGATTCGCTGGTAGCAATTTCTGCTCGGAGATCTTAGTTTCAGCGGATGGGCGGTTTGTCTATGCGGGCAACCGTTTGCACGACAGTGTCGGAATCTTCTCCGTCGGCCCAACCGGTACACTGACACACGTGGGGGACGAATGGACCCGCGGGAACTATCCGCGCAGCTTCAACTTCGATCCCAGTGGTCAATTCCTCTATTGTTGCAATCAGCGCGCCGACAACATCGCCGTCTTGCGTGTGAATCGAAAAACGGGCGGCCTCAGCTTTACAGGCCATTACACACCACTCGGTAATCCGTCCAGCATCGTCTTTCTAGATCGTCCGCAGGCCGATTGAAATCACACACCGTAACCGCCTCACTCGGCGGCGACGAGTTCGACTTCGAAGATAAGGGTTGAACCGGGCGGGATGAGGCCGTTTCCAACATCACGGTCACCGTAACCGAGAGACGGGGGAATGACCAGAATGCGTTTGCCACCGACCTTCATCGAGCCGACACCCTCACCCCAACCCTTGATCACGTCATTGAGACCGAATTTGATCGGTTCTCCTCGATCGCGTGACGAGTCGAACTTCTTACCGTCGACCAACCAACCGCTGTAGTGGACCGTCACTTTGCTGCCCGCCTCGGGAGTAGCCCCTTCACCCACGACGACGTCGAGGTAGCGAAGGCCAGTAGCGGTCGTCTTGCCCTTGTTGGGGTCCTGGTGGAACGCAAGGGCCTTTTTCCTGATTTCCTGAGCGTACGCCAACGCCTTCTTTTCCTCTTCGGCGGCCTGGGCTTTGTGTTGGGCTTCGAGTTGCTTTGCCACAGCGAGTTCCTTGTCGTTGTCTTTGATGGGGATTACTTTTTTGATGAGGATTGGCACGATCGGACGAGCGGGACTTCGTGAATCGGCTCTGGGGTCAAATTTAACCCTGACTGAGCGAATCTTCTCGAGCGTCGCGCCACCGGCGATCACCTTGCCGAAAACGCAGTAACCCCAACCCTGTTGCGATTTGCTGGTGTGATTCAGAAAGCTGTTGTCCTTGCAGTTGATAAAGAACTGGGCGGTGGCCGAGTGCGGATCGCCCGTGCGGGCCATGGCAAGCGTACCGTACGTGTTCTTGAGTCCGTTGTCGGCTTCGTTTTGAATCGGAGCCAGACCGGATCGCTTCTTCTCATAGTCGGGTAGGAAACCACCACCCTGAGCCATGAAGTCCTTCATGACACGGTGGAAGATCGTTCCCTCGAAGTGGCCAGACTTGGCATACGCGAGGAAATTCGCGACCGTTTTGGGCGCTTTGTCGGCGTCCAGCTCAAGGAACATGTCCCCGAGGCTTGTCGACATTTTCACGACGACTTTCCCTTTGACTGTCGCGCCCTCGTCCTGGGCGTCAACGCAGCCGGTGGCGGCAGCAAAAGCCACGATACTCAACAAAGCTATACGGGACATCGGTTCTCCAATTCGCGAAGTGTTGTCCTATGTTTAGTGGGCTCGCCCGATGGTGTCAACGGCGCCAGTTGCTGCAGGCAATGCCCGTGGCGGTAGATGTAGGATTGAGAACTATATCCGAGTCGCCCCGCCCGCTGGTAGCACCGTCTGTTCAATCATCTGGGCCCACGAATGACACCCGAATCCGTGACAAGAGGCCAGTGTGAGCATTTGCCGCTTCGTTGCGATTCAGCTGACCGACCCAATACCGTCCCAACAACCATCAAAATGTAGAGGATTGCCGGGGACGTTCGCATGCGATTCCTTCAGAATGACGCCAATGATGATTGCCGAACGGTCAGTATACCACGTAGGTCACTTTCGCCGAAAGTGACCAAGACTTGGCGGTTGATGCCACGCACATTGCAGACTCTACTCCTTCCGCCTGTCGCGATATATCGTCACTTTCGCCGAAAGTGACCTACTGACGGACTCTTCGACAGCGATTGACGTCGTGATATAATTCCGCCCATCGCTTGTACGCTGTCGAAGACTCGATCTACCAGACTGGAAGAATGAAGTGGCACCGAACCGTGTTGAGGAAAGCAGCTCCGGCAGCTCAAAATCCACCACTCCATCCCGGAAAAGAGAACGGATAAACCCGTTTTATGTCGTGTTGTTGGGTGTCGGTACACTGTTCGTCATCACTTGCTTTGGTTTTTTTGTGATGACGCTCAACCAGATCGACCCTTCTCAAATCGCCGCTTCGAGGCAGAGCAGCTTCATTGTATTGATGGAAGAACACGGCCTGAATCTGCTGATTGTGGAACTCGTGGTCTTGGCGATTTGTACATTCGCCGCGATCGGAACGGACGAGTATTGGAGCAAGTCGGCGGCCAAACAGGAGGGTACCGAGGCAGATTCGGCTGTGACGAGTACCAACCAGCTTGAGCATCCCGACGAAGCGGCGACGAAAACAACGACCGAAACGACCGAGGAGTAGGCTGATATGAGCGACCCAGTTGCCGACCGGCTGAACGCTCTGCGTGAAGAGTTGCGATACCACGATAGAAAATACTATGTCGAAGCCGACGCGGTGATTAGCGATCATGAATATGACCACTTGATGACCGAATTGAAGCAGCTAGAAGCAGAGCATCCCGAATGGGTGACGCAGGATAGTCCGACGCAACGTGTCGGCGAGCAGACCGTCGAGGGGCTCGATAAAGTCGAGCACCGCTTGCCCATGCTGTCGATCGAAAACACGTATAGCATGGAGGAGTTGCAACAGTTTGCCACACGAACGGAGAAGCTCCTCGAGGGAGAGACGATCGAGTGGAGCGTCGAATTGAAAATCGATGGCGTTGCTGCATCGGTCATTTACGAGAATGGCCAATTGGTTCGAGCGGTTACTCGCGGCGATGGACAGGTTGGAGACGACATTACCCGCAACATCCGCACGATCGTCGATGTTCCGCTACGTCTCACGACGGATTCGCCACCGGTAGTCTTCGAGATCCGTGGCGAAGTCTACATGCGAAATTCTGACTTGGTCGTACTGAACGAAAAGCAACAGGATGCCGGGGAGGCCGTCTATAAGAATACACGTAATGTCGCCGCCGGGAGTATTCGACTACTCGATCCTAAGCTGTGTGCCGAACGAAACTTACGAATGTTCTGTCATGGCATCGGGTATTGTGAAGGATTGGAGTCGCAAACTTATGATGGCTTCCTCAAGGACGTTCGCAGCTTTGGCCTTTCTCCAACGCCCCATGCCAAATCGTTTTCTAAGTTTGGCGAGGCGACGGAGTATGCAGAAGAACTTACCAAGCGACTTCACGAGTTGGACTTTGAAGTCGATGGACTGGTACTGAAAGTTGATAGTCTTGACCAACGCGAACGATTGGGTAACACGGCCAAAAGCCCGCGATGGGTCGCCGCGTACAAATGGGAAAAATACGAAGAGGTGACGACGCTTCGTGAGATTCGCGTCCAGGTAGGAAAGACCGGCGCGATAACGCCCGTCGCTGAATTGGAGCCGGTCCAATTGGCCGGAACAACGGTTAGCCGCGCCAGTTTACACAACGCAGAGGAGATTGGACGAAAGGACATTCGCGTCAGTGACACCGTTGTTGTCGAGAAGGCGGGCAAAATCATTCCTCACATTGTGCGCGTGGAAAAACACCTCCGCGACGACACCTCGGTTCCCTACGAATTCCCCACGACTTGCCCGGAATGTGGGACTGAGCTGACTAAAGACAAAGGCGGTGTTTATATCAGATGCCCCGAGTATCAATGTCCAGCGCAGTTGAAAGAACGGATTCGCTACTTCGCATCCCGTAAGGCGATGGATATCGAGGGGCTCGGTGATAAGTTGGTTGACCAATTAGTTGCTGGCGAGATGGTTGCCAGTTTCGGTGATCTGTATCGCTTGACATTTGACCAAGCCGTATCGTTGGAACGGATGGGCAAGAAATCCGCTGATAGTCTGCTAGATGGTATTAGCGAAAGTAGGAATCGAGGCTTGGGTCGGCTCTTGAATGCACTCTCCATTCGTCACGTGGGTACCCGAGTTGCTGAGGTTCTAGCGGGGCATTTCGGGACGATGGACGCACTGCAACAAGCTACCGTTGAGGAGATCGGAAAAATCCATGAGGTTGGCGACACGATTGCGCAGAGTGTTCATGACTTTCTGAATGACCAACGCGGCATTGATCTGATCGATGATCTCCGGTCGATTGGTTTGGATATGGCGGCGGCCAAGACGCTGGCTGTGGAAAATGCGAAATTCGCCGGCAAGGCTTTTGTTGTGACCGGAACGCTACATAAATACACTCGCGACGAGATTCAGGACCGCATAAAATCGCTGGGCGGGCGGGCCTCATCGAGCGTGTCCAAGAAAACCGACTACTTGGTCGCCGGCGAAAACGCCGGAAGTAAACTATCGAAGGCCGAGAAGCTGGGGATTACAATTTTGTCTGAAGAGGAATTCGATCTGTTGGCAAGCGGGGACTGACGTCTCCTCTACGTGTGGAGTCATGATGAAAAAAATTATTTGTGCTGTCGCGATGGTCTGCATTGTTCACGCAACGACTGTCTCGGCTGATGAGTTGATAGTGGGTGACGACGCGCCTGAGATGGAACTCGCCGGCAGCGATGGCAAGATCTACAAATTGTCGGATTTTAAGGACAAGAAGGCGGTGATCATCGCCTGGTTTCCCAAGGCATTTACGGGTGGCTGTAAGGTGGAATGCGAGTCGTTTCGCCGGTCGGCAGACGATCTAGGCAAGTTCAACGTGGTCTTGTTGGCGGCAAGCTGCGACCCGTTGGAAAGAAACACCGCCTTCGCCAATGCGCTCAAAGTCGACTACCCCATTTTGAGCGACCCTGACGGAAAGGTGGCAACCGCGTACGGAATTTTTGGCAAACTGCGCAAGTACTCTTCGCGAACGACGTTCATTGTCGGCAAGGACGGAAAGTTGCTGTCAATCGACCGCAAGGTCGATGTCGAAAACCACGGGCGCGACCTTGTCGAGAAACTTGGTGAACTGGGTGTTGAAATGGTTGAGTAGTACTTGGAGTGCGGTGACTTGTCACCGCTTTTCTGGAACTGACTTGAACCAAATACATCCGTGATGATTCGCACGGTTTGTCTTAACAGCCCATGTTTTCCAGAGACTTGTGTGGTGCAGAGTGAGCTGGCCGTGTTGCGGTGGATTTCCGGATTGTAATTCTGGGTCATTCGCTGCAAGTCATACCAAAGCCGCCCTCGGTTCTGTTGGGCTATTTTCTTCGACTGCCCGCGCGGATCAGAAAAAACGTAAACCCGCCGCGGTGGATTAAGTCCTTATTGCCAAAAGCCTTGGATAGCTGCCCGTCGTCCGTTTCGGCCACCTGCTAGGCTTTATCCGGCTTTGTTACGGCATATCGTGGTATGGCGTTTGCTATTGGAAAAAACAGCAATAAGCAACCACAGGAAAACTTCTTAGTCGCTAGGTCTATTGAGATGGACCTGGTTATCTGGGTCTTCAAGGACTGAACACTGCCATGATCATCGGGAAAACACATGACGAACGGAGCGATGCAGATTCACGGTCAGGTCCGCGCCCGAGCCAGTGAAATGGCCCGGACTGGTCCGCCTCGCTCGACTTCGGACGTCGTCAGCGGGGCACTCTTGGAGGCAAGAATCAATGTTGACCTGTTGACATTGGACGAATGGAAAGCGATTTTATTCGGCGCCTTTCAAGCCGTAAGCGAAGCTTCCTCGCTTCCGCCGGCTTTGTCGGAAAACGAATTTGTCGCCAGAGAGACTCTATGGAAAACGACCGTCAATCACTAACATCTGTGCCGGATATCCCCGTGTCCTGGGCAAACTGTCTGTCCGAGGTGACATCGAGTGGTGGTTATCAGCGTCTGATTGAAATTCTTCAAGATGAACGGAGTCGCCACACTGTTTTCCCGCCTGTGGAGGCCACTTATGCCGCATTGAACTTGACCCCGTTCGAGGAAGTCCGCGCAGTCATTTTGGGCCAGGATCCGTATCATGACGATGGCCAGGCGCACGGCCTGAGTTTTTCGGTACAGCGCGGACACCGGCTGCCGCCGTCTTTGCGCAACATTGTCAAGGAACTGCACGAGGATCTGGGCGAGAGCATCGACATCACTCACGGCGACCTGACGGATTGGGCTCGTCAGGGCGTTCTCTTGCTAAACACCGTATTGACGGTTCGAGCACATGAAGCGAATTCTCATCGAAACGTGGGCTGGGAATCGGTTACCGACGGCGTCATTCGAGCGGTGAGTCAACGTTCGGCGCCGGTCGTGTTCGTGCTGTGGGGTGCCGCAGCCGCAAAGAAAATACCGTTCATCGACACCGCCTGCCACGCAATTATCGCCTCTGTGCACCCTTCGCCTCTGTCGGCTCGGCGTGGGTTCTTCGGTTCCAAACCGTTCTCCAGAATCAATGCGCATCTGCACAGTTCGGGGAGCCAACCGATCGATTGGTATCGGCCCTGGCGCTGACACGTATCACAAAAAGATGTGGTCTTGAATGTGTGGCACTGGCTCTGCCAGCGTCCCTAAATTTTCCGGACGCTATTGGGCTTTGCCACACCACACACCACTTACCCGGCCAACCGACTTATTCGATTCACCGGTTGCCGAGCTGCCTTTGCAGCGAGCTCATGGCTATATTGCATGAGGTAGGCGTCTTCAATCGTATCGTCGTAAAAGTCCCGCAGGACTGAGATCGCGCGGAATCCCATCTTGCGAAAGAACAGTTGAGCATCGAGATTCGTTTCGCGAACCTCGAGCATGATCCGATTGCGACGCTGATGGGAGAGTTTCGTGATTAGTTTTCCGAGCATTTGTTCGCCGACACCACAGCGACGATAGTCTTCGTGCACGGAAAAATTCAACACATGGAGGCGGTTCTTGTGTAGCTCGTAGATCATGAACCCGACGATTGATTCGTCGTGTTCGGCCACCATGCCGATGCAATTCCTCTGCCGCAGGCAGCGGATGAAGTCCTCTTCGGACCAGGGAAATTCGAAGCTCTGTTCTTCGATTCGCAGAACCTCTGGCATATCTCGCCGGATCATCCACCGTATGTGTACGTAGATGTCTTGTTGACCTTCCACAGCCATGCCCGACTCCTTCCTTGATTCCGGGAATTCTTCGTGGCCGGAACGATCCACAGGTGTCTCTCAAGGTGCTAGTTCACGCGCGACAGTTCATCCTGAATTGCCCTGTGACGGCGGGTAAATTATCAGAACATCGCGATACTGCCAATAGAACCTGGGGTAATTCGTTGGACAGAATCTCTATTGACTAATTGACGGGAATAATATCCGCACGAAGTCCCCCTGTTTTACTGCTTTTAGTCTCTACATAGCCAACCGAATGAACGATCGCTCGATACATCGCTCCGGGGTTGAATACCAGGGTTTCCCCAATTTTTTCGTTGCGAGACCTGTGCGTGTGCCCATGGCAAACCATGTCCCAGTCCCCCGATTCAATATAGTCGTTAAGAATCGCTTCAAAGTGTCCGTGAGTGACGGCAATTCGTTGACCATCCCATTCGAGTTCAGCTTGTAGCCCATGGAGAGTGTGACCGAGCCTAGCAGCAGCTTGCTCGATTTCCTGAATGTTGTAATCGACATTTCCGAGGACGTAATCTGTCGGCCATTTCGAAAACAAGTCAGGGATGTCGGCGGAGCCTATATCTCCGCAGTGAATCACTCGATCAACAGCGAGACTTTCCAGCATCCGTACGGCATCCAACGTATACTGCAAGTGGCCGTGCGTATCGCTTACAATTCCAATTCTCATTTTCTACTAGCTGCCTCTGGCGGTTGGCTGTCAGCCTCGACTTTGATCTTGTTTTGGGAAGACTGATTCCGAATGGACCCCACGTTTCGCGCCCAACTGTTTTTCGCCGTACTGTTCGTCGGAACCGTCTGCTTCATCTGGCGAAATATCGCCTCGAAAGATTTTACACTTCCCCAATGGTGCCTGTGGGTCAGCTGTATTTTTATCACGCGAGTGTTGTGGTGTGTACGAATTCCGAGGTTAGAAATCGCGACGAGGGAACGAGGTGTTGTGTTCATCGCGAATCATCGGAGTTCGATCGATCCGTTTTATTTTCAATCGCGGCTCTTTTTTCCGATGCATTGGATGGTCGCTCGTGAGTACTGTGAGCACCCGGCGTTTCGCTGGTTTCTAAAGCAGTGCGAAGTCATTCCGGTGAATCGAGGTGGTGTCGACATTCGATCCACCAAGTCGGCGATTAACCTGGCTCAACAGGGTGGTGCCGTGGGAATGTTCCCCGAAGGCCGCATCAACACGACAGACCGACTCATGCTACCCGTTCGACCCGGTGTTGTGCTCACCGCTCTACGTGCAAACGCGTTGATCGTGCCATGCCACATTGAAGGTTCGCCCTTCGATAAGACAGCTTGGAGTCCGTTCTTCATGGCTGCACGGGTGCGGATACGCGTTGGGACACCAATCGATCTGAGCGGGGAGGATGCCGAGCGTTTCAAGCAGGATGAAGCTGGCAAGTTTATGCGAGAAATTGTTCGGCAGATCGCTCTGCTGGCCAATCAACCTGATTTTGAACCGCAACTTGCCGGCCGACGGTGGAAACCAGATTCGTTGTAAACGGTGTGCTTCTCGTAACTGCGTTCTCCTTCGCTGACGCGTCTGGTAACGGAATCCGAGCGAAACCCGATACGTCAAAAAGGGAGAATCTGATATGCGGCTTTCAAGGCCAACTACTACGGAGTCTTACTGGAATTCAATAGGTCCAGGTACACCTCGCGCCCCTCTGTCAACAGCTCTTCGATCGTGATTTGATGACGGCTCGGCACGCGGTTTCTCCGACGAATGTCCGTACGTAAGCGATCAATCCAATCGAGAAAATACTCTGCGTCCTGCGGAGAAACGAATCGTTCATTGTCGACTACCAGATAGATCGGACTGGTGTGCCCGTAGACCGTGCCGTCAGGTTGTTGAGGATGCCGAGGGCCGCTGGCCCGCAAGGCAATCCAACCTGATCGAGCAACTGGAACTTGTTCGTCGATGACGATTTTCAGCGGATTCAAGTTTACGTCGATGGTTGTGGCAACTACTCCGTTGACAATCAATTCGACTTTGTCGATCGGATACTGGGATGTAACTTCTCCTACAACACGCACTGATCCGGTTTCGTTTAACCGAATGGTACTGCCTGCCATTTTTTCGTTCACAGCGAATCGCAACATCGGTCCATTGGTGACAAACGTGCGTCCCTTTTTCAGTCCACCAATCCACTTCGAATAGCTAAACTTGCCGTCAACATGCACGTAGACACGAGCTTGACCGGGAAGGCGGCTGCGAACGCGGTTTAGAAAGCAGTCGGTGCCGGCCGATGCCGGTAAGTGAAACCCGCAATTCAGCAACCGGTACCAAAGTGGCACTGTCGCCGTGTGATTCGACCCCATCACATCGAGCGTGTCGATCTTGCCAAGCGCCACATCTAACGGCAACGCCTTGGCCGAGTAGGCGGCCAAGTACGGGTCTTTCAAGTTGTTTGTCGGGTGCGTGTAGTTTACATGCCCCAGTTGATCGTGGGTGAGGTCAGCTATCTGGGCGTTTGACGGGTGATCGTGGGGATTCGTCGTATCGGCAAATCCTGTAAAGATCGGCTCGACTAACTGCCGCAGATTGAGGAGCGTCAAATGGCCCCAGATTGTGCTGCGAAATTCCTGATTCCAATACAACAGTGTTTGGTTGGTAGATTGCGGATCGAGCTTCCCGCGAAAGAACTCGCGATCGAACACGCCGTCGGCTTCGGAATTGGCGACCATGAAGTTACTAACGACCAAGTCCTCCCCCGCCGATTGGGCGAACATCGTACGAGGTGAGTTGTACCACTGCCCGTATCCATAGTTGGCGTGGATGTGACTCTCCCCCGAATACCATTGCTCTGCTCGCTGATTCGTCCAGCGTTCCAAGTGCAATGCCAGTTTTGTCGCACGTTTTGCTCTAACTCTCACTCGTGCACTCAGCACGCGATACTCAGGTCCGCGTGCCGCGGTAATGAAATACTCACCTTCGGGAACTTCCAGCTCCGCGTCCTCCGTCGCGTAGAAGTGCATTCGATCTCGGAGCATTCGGTAAATCGAACCATGGGGGGCATGGTACTCGCCGTTGATGCGGCGAACCGAAATGCGAGCCGTCGTTTTCGATCGTTTACCACTTGGATCGGTGGGGTCATCCCAGACGGTCAACTGGATTCGGCCGCTTGGATGCTGGTATTTCCTTGATCCGATGGCGACCAACACATCCTGTTGTGATTTGAGATGCCTCGCTACCAAGACCGTGGCTCCGTCACGGTTGTCCGTAAACAACAACCACTCGCCGTTCCGGTCGGTACTTGGGGAGTCTTCGTCCGCCTGACCGAACGTGAGTTTACGGGTCTCCCGCGCGGCATCATCCAGTGGGACCAACCATAGGTCGTTGTGCGCTCCGCCGACGTTGCTGACCACATAGAGGGCTCGGCCGTCGGATCTCCAGGCCAGTTCGTAGACTCGTCCCGGGAATTCGATCAGCTCTCGTTTTGTTTTCCCGTCGGCTGACACGATCCCGATCATGCATTGCGGCCCGTTGTTTCCTCCTTGTTCGCCGCTCACGTCTCGGGTTGTTGCCACAGCGATTTGGTTACCGTCGTGCGATAACGCAAAACGGAGGCCGCGTTCGTCCGGCACGACAAACGGGCTCAACTCGCCATTTGATAAATCCAACCAACTGATCCCCGCTCGACCTCCTGCCGCACGAAAGTTGCTCAACAACCGTTTCCCATCCGGCGAAAAGAAAAGATGGTCTTTCGCTACCACATCTTTTGGTAGTGGCAACGGTTTTCCATCTGCTGCCGAGATCATATGAACCGGCCCACGCAGTGCACCATGCCCTCGCATGAATGCAATTCGACTGCCGTCCGCCGACCAGGCCGGATAGGCATCGAATCCTTCGTTGGCTGTCAATTGCTGGTGTTCGCCTCCCTCTCGCGAGGATCGCCAAATCGAGCCGTGGTAGGAGTAGACGATGGACCCGCCATCGGGCGACAATCGAGGAAGAAGTGCTCCCCTTAGTAGATCGTGGCCATCATGCGCGGTTAGCGACTGAGCACATAATGCAACCAGTGATATGGTTGCCACAAACGGGGCGATACGTCGGCCCGGTAACCGATACAAATTCATAGCGACCTACCTCGCTGCTTCGAAGCCGTCCCGTACGAGTGCCGAAAAACCGGACTGCAAAGGGCGTATGTCGTAGCCATACGTCTTGAGCAGTTCGGTGGCGACCAGGACTCGACCACCGGACCGGCAGTGGAAGTAAATAATTTTGGTCTTGGGCAACTTGGCTTGTAGGCTTTTTGATAATCCATCATTCGTCGCCCCGGCCCGGATCTCACTCAACGGTAGCAGCGAAGCTTCCTGGAGGTGTCCGCCGTCCCACTCGGCTTGCTCACGAACGTCGATTAAGGCGGCCGTACCGTTTGCCAGCAATCGTATCACATCATCAATCGAATCGGTCGTATGGCCGCGTGATGTTGTTCGTTCAGTCTTGCGAAATCGCAGCCAATACGATTGCTCCATGAAGTCCTTCTCTTCATCGACCTCGAATCCGGCCAATTCGATTTCACGCTGAAACGTCTCCTTGCCAGCCCGCACGTGGTTCATGATCCACTCGGAACTCTTCCCTTTCTCCCGATGAAATTCGACCAGAACGATCGAACCGTCAGGGCGTAAGGCGCGACGCAATGAACGGAGGGTGCGGTAGGGGAATTCGAAATGATGATACGTATCGCAAATAAATACCAAGTCGATCGAATTATCTGGCAGCTCGGCCGAAGTCGGAGTGCAGACAATGCCTTTGACGTTCTTATACCCCTCTTGCTGACTCGTCTTGGTCACGTGTGCCACAAATTCCTTGGAGATATCCACCGCGTAGACGCGTCCGGTCTCGCCCACTCTAGGCGCCAGCATCCGAGTGAATAATCCCGTTCCAGCGCCGATGTCTGCGACGATCATTCCGGGGCGCAGGCCGCAACTGTCGATTATCTCTTGGCGAAAGTCGTAGACTTCGCGACCTTCCCGCTCGAACCGTTCCGTAAAACTTCCGACGTCCGGTTCGCTAAACGACTTATTGATCCCCGGCCGAACACTCTTCTCCTGTCCGACGGCGTGTGGTGAAAGGGTGATCACAACCAACAGGCAGATCGCTATACGGTTCATATCAGACACTCCAGCCAATAAAGTGAGGAATCGACCTCAAATTCTAGTCGTTCTGGGAGTGTGTGGCACTGGCTTCGCCAGTGTTTTTGTGAAGTGATCCGACCGCGAACTCTGCCAAGACCGGGTATTAGCCGGAACTCGCTAGCTTCCGGGTCTTGCGAAGAGGTCACCGGTATTCGCACCGCTCGGATCGAACCTGATGGTGCTCAAATCGAATCATCAAACGTGACTTCGGTCATCGCTCCTTCGGAATTTGCCGATGCCAGGCAATGGTCCATCACGACTTGGGTTCGATAGGCGATCCTCTCCCAGAGCGGTTCACGGGTACCGCCGTTGGCGATTTGCGACAGGCGGGACACCATCAGCGTTTCTTGGGCAGACGATCGGCTGTTGGCGAACTCGTCGACTTCGTGCCGTTGAACTCTCTTCTTCATGTCGAAATCACACGCATCGATTGTATACTCGGCCGACGACGTGTCGAAAAATAGGGAGCTGTTATAATAGGGGAGCACAAAATCTTGCACGTGAAGAGACCCGTTCGTGCCCGCAATGTTGCCCCACTGCTGGTTCGCTGTAAGAAATGAACAGTAGAAATGCGCGGTGGACGTCTCGTCGAAAATCAACTCGGCGGAGAATTCCATCGGCACCTTTCCCGGGCTGTCGGCCCGACTCTGGGTTACCAGCGAGCGGCCGATGACGCGTTGAGGCATTCGCCATTTCATGGCCCATAGGATGAGTCGGATGCTATACCATCCCAAGTCTCCGACGCAGCCCTGCGGTTCTAATTTGCTGCTCATGCGAATATTATCTTGTAGGAATTCGTCCGGCGCACGGAACGTGTGGTGCGAGACGATCCGTCGGATGTCGCCAACTTGATCGCTATTCCAAAGCACATCACCCATCGCTGGCAGCCGAGCGCTGTGCATGAACATGACGCCGTCCATGTACTGGACATTGTTTTCTCGGCAGACCTGAAGCATCTCGACGAAGTCGGCTGTTGATGTGGCCGAAGGCTTCTCACCCAAAATATGCTTACCCGCCCGAGCCGCTTTGATAACCCATTCCTTCCGTATCCCCGTTGGCAACGGAATGTACACCGCATCAATGTCGTCACGTTCTAACAACGCATCGTACGAATCGATAGCTATGGGCCCCGCCGCAAACGGGGCTGCGTTTTGGCAAACGTCAATGAACTCATCCGCACGCTGTTGCGAACGGCTGCCGACCGCTGTCAAGGTGGCGTTTGATGCGTTACGGATCGCTCGCCAGTTCTTTTGAGCGATTGTTGCGGTTCCAAGAATTCCCCAACGGCATTGCTCTGTCGTCATTTTTGAACTCGTGCTTTCGATGCGGCGTGTTCGATTACTAAAAACTGGCGGGACCATATCGTACGGAAAGCCGCCTCTTTTTCAAGGCGGGCAAATTGAAAGCTGCGGCATTGGAAAAACAAGCACGAAGCGGCAGCGAGTGAGTCTCGAGAGAGGCAAATAACTCACTCGGTGCCGCTTCTCGCTTGTATT
>DUDC01000155.1 GCA_012959465.1 Planctomycetaceae bacterium | reverse complement strand
GTCTTCGGCGGTGAACCAGCGCAGCCAGGCCCAGCCACGGTCGCGGCCAATGGAACTCACCGCCGCGATCAGCGCTTCGGCGACGCCTTCACCACGAACTTCGGGCGCAACGAACAGATCGTCGAGAAAACCTGCGGTCGCCCCAGACAACGGGGCTGGAGTGTCCTAGTCCGGGGACGGCCGCTCGCCAAAGAAGACTCTCGTTGTTTTCAGCTGTGGGGTCGGCGTTCCATGAGGTGGGAAGAGTGTAGCCATCGGCGATGCCCGTCGCGCCGGGGCCCCGAAATGAGGGCCAATTCTGCGGTTCGTCCACCGCCAAAGCGGTGACGTTCAGTGTGACGCAAACTGCCAACAGGACAACTCGTTTCCATAGAACCATCGAAGTGTCGCCTATCGATTGGAGGGGAGATTGAGGTAGATGAAGTTCTGTGTGTCGGAATTAGCGACGGCAATTTCCGGATAGCCATCCTGGTTGAGGTCGCCGATGGCAAGATTGTACGTTGCGTGCGTGGGGTCACCAAAGCGTACTTCGCGGAGGTCTTTGCCGTCACCTTGGTTGAAGAAAACAGAATTGGGCTGGCCGGCATTTCCCACGATGATGTCAAGGTGTCCATTCTTGTCCATGTCGGCGATGGCTAGGGCATAGGTGCGTCCATCTTCACGGCCGAAATTGAAGGTCTCGCGGACGCCGCCTTTTCCATCACCGAGGTAGACAGCGTTGGGCTGCCCAATGTTACCCGTGACCCAATCCAGTTTGCCGTCGCCGTCGAGATCGGCGACGGCGACGGCGCGTGTTTCATCGCGGCCGGACCCAAAGGGGATCCTGCGTTCAAAACGCGCGTGGCCATCGTTGAGCAGTAAGACATTCTGTTGGCCGTCGCGATTTGCGAGGACAAGATCCGGATGGCCGTCGCTGTTGAGGTCGGCTACGGCCACATCGATCGTGGAGTCAACCGCGTTGCCGAAGGACTGGGAGCGAGTGAAGTTGGCGGAGCCGTCATTGAAGTAGATGAGATTTTGCCTGCCTCGAGCGTTGGCCAAAATGTCGATGTCGCCATCTTGATCAATATCGGCGAGCTCGAGGCTGCGGATACTGGAGGGCCGTCCGAATGTTGCATGGTGTCGAAAGCGTCCCTTGCCGTCGTTGAGAAAGATTGCATTAGGTGCGGTGTCGTTGCCGACGGCGATGTCGAGATCACCGTCGTTATCGAGGTCTGCGAGTTCGGTGGCGTAAGAGGCAGTGAGGTCTTGGCCCAGGCGGCGAACCAGATTGAAACGGGCCCGGCCCTGATTGAAGAAGACAAAGTTCTGTTGGGGCCAGTGTCTTCCGTTGGCGACGACGATATCGGGAACGCTGTCACCATCGAGGTCGCCGATACGCACCGAAGCTGAACTATTCTCTTGAGTCCCGAGGCATAATCGGACGTTGGTGACAAATACTCTTTCTTCTGCTGACCCGGCAGGCAGGCAAGACGCGAGGGTAAAAGCGAAAATCGAGAAACGAAACATGGCTGGTCTAGACGTCTGGATCATTAGATTTTCGCCGTGCCTTTGCTGGACTCTTTCGAACTTGATTATCTGGGCGAGAGCATATGCTATCCTCAACAAATGATAACCCGACGTGTCAGCGAGGGAGTAGCGGTAATTCGCCGAATCTCTCGTTGGTTTCAGGTCAAGAATGTCGCGAGCCAGTCCCGAGCATTGAATACCTGGTATCTGTGGTTCCCGGGCCCATCTGGCGGTTCGCTGACTTCCTCAAAAACACTCGACAAGCGTTGCATTCTCAGTCAGTGTGACTTATGAATCAGTCGTACTGACTGAGATAGGCCAAGGGGCTGTGATCATGCTCACTATTCTCGAGATCGTGTTTTCAAATTTACTACTCGCCACTGCACTGGCATTGGTTGTATGCGGGGTAACCTGATGGTGGTGTCATCCCGCCTCCGATGGTGAAACTGTCCCTTCCGCAGTTGGTTCGAGGCGGACAGTAACCAGCCGTCGCGTATGGAATTCAAACAACGCTTCACGTTCCCAACATAGAGCCCTCTTCCACTACCGCGCGGTGCCACACATTCGAACGGGTTTCGGGCTCGCCAAGGCTGTTCGCCGCCTTCGCCGCCAAGTAAAATCGGGGGCAATAAGTTTCTGGCGACCACCCTTCCTTCTTCATGCGAGTTCAATCCATGGGCCAATCAACAACCACTCGCCGTCGATTTCTGAAAACGGCTAGCGTAGCAGTTGCTGCGCCGTATGTGATCACCTCTACCGCTTTAGGGGGCGATGGCATTCCGCCTGCCAGCGACCGCATCGTGATGGGCGGAATCGGTATTGGCAATATGGGCCGCGGTGACCAAGGCAACTTTCTCGGCCGCAAAGACGTTCAGTACGTGGCTGTGTCGGATGTTCGACGCGGTGTGCGAGAAAAGTCGAAGGGCAAAGTCGACGCAAAGTACAAAAACAGTGATTGCCAATTGTACAACGATTTTCGTGAGTTGATCGCGCGGGACGATATCGATGCCGTCCACATTGCGACTCCCGACCATTGGCACGCCATCATGGTCATCGAAGCTTGCCGAGCTGGCAAAGATGTTTACTGCCAGAAGCCTGAATCGCGAACTTTGCGGGAAGGTCCGCTAATGGTCGCAGCCGCTCGAAGATACTCGCGTGTTGTTTCTGGTGGCAGCCAACGAGTTCTGCAAGATTATCGCAAAGTCGTCAACTCATGCTGGGGTGGCGAGATGGGAACGATCAAGTCGATCAACGTAAACGTCGGACCGCTCTCCAAAGAATGCAACTTACCCGGTTCCGATGCCCCGGATGATATCGACTGGGATTTGTGGCTTGGCCCGGCGCCTTGGGCACCATACAACGCCGCCCGCTGCTCGGGTAGTTTCTCCACCAGCGGCAATAGTTGGCGATCCTACATCGATTATTCGGGTGGTGGTATGACCGATTGGGGAGCCCATCACTTTGGTGGCGCAACTTTCGCAATCGACGTTCGCGAATTGCAACCGACCGAAGTCGTCTACGAGGAGGAAGGCGGCAAGAACTATCTCACCTTCCGTTATCCCAACGGCAAGCTGTTGTATCACAACAAGCCGGGCAGAGGTAATTTAAGTGCTGAAGGTACGCCGGACGAAACGATCGATGCCAAGCCTGTTCCGACCTATAAGGGGACGGGTGGCATCTACGGCGACTTCATCGAGTGCGTGAAAACGCGTGAAAGACCGTTTCGCGACATCGAGCTGGCGGTGAACACCGTGACTGTTGCTCATTTGGGCATCATTGCCTACACGTTGCAACGGTCGTTGAAATGGGATTCTGAGAATCAACAATTCCCTGGTGACGAAGAGGCGAACCGTTTCCTGGATCGCGCACGTCGCGAACCATGGCAATTGTAAACGACTCGATTCGGTTTTCATTTTCTAGACAAAGCCAGTTCCCAAAGGGAAAAACATAATGTTAGAACAAACTTTTGAAGCTCTAAAAAAATACGACTGGGGCCAAGACCCCAAGGTTCTCAAGCCGATTAACGATGCCCTTATTTCGACACGCGAAGATGACGCTGCACGTAAGCAGCTCGAAGCGAGCTTGACAGCCATCCTGACGGACAACGTGCCCCGCGCTGCCAAGGATTTCGTTTGCCGCAAGTTGAGAACGATCGGTACCGATCACTCGGTATCGGCACTGGCCAGCTTATTGGCCGACAAAGATCTTTCACACATGGCGCGTTACGCGTTGGAACGCATTCCGACTTCAGGTGCTGCCAAAGCGTTGAGAGATGCTCTGTCGAACGTCGGCGAGGCGCAGCAGGTAGGTATCATCGGCTCGCTTGGTGTTCGCCAAGATGCTGACTCAGTCGCCATACTTGGGGGCATGCTTGAAAGTTCCAGCCCACTTTCCAAGGCGGCAGCATGTGCGTTGGGGGCGATACAAACCGCCGCTGCGGCGAGGGCATTGGCGAATTCGAAGCACCCAGCCGCCATCGATGCTTCGTTCTGTTGTGCCGAGGCCTTATTGGCCAATGGCAAGCGACTTGATGCCCTGGCGATCTACAGCGGGCTGGCAGGCGATGAACAGCCCAAGCAAATTCGCATGGCCGCGACACGCGGCAAGCTTGCCTGTCTGGCAAAAAAATAGAGCTTTTCAATCTAAGAACGCGACTCGGTTCACGGTGCCTTCAAGCACTTTGATCGAGTCGCTTTTGTTTGGCTGAGGAGTTGCCACTATGTTGCGTGTGAGGATGTTTGCTGGCCTATTGTCGACGTTGATCGTCCTTCCGGTTGCCAAGTCGGTTAATGCCGACGGCGTAGATCAGCTTGTAGACGTCGTGGTCTCATTGCTTGGCGACAATGACAAGGAAATTCGGGCACTTGGACTTGAGCAAGTCCGCACGGCAAGTCCCGGTGAAGCCGCGACGAAAGCATTTGCCGCAACGTTGCCCAACCTCTCACCCGCCGCGCAGGTCGGTCTACTGAAGGCCCTCACTGCCCGCGGCGACAACGCAGCACGTTCCGCGGTCGTCTCGTTGCTGAACTCGACCGTGGACACGAATGTTCGAGTCGAGGCGATTCGCGCCCTAGGTGACTTGGGCACGTCGGCAGACTTGCCCAATTTGCTTCAGCTACTCGGCAAGGGCCCAATGACTGAACGCACTGTAGCCAAAACGAGTCTCGCGCGGCTGCCCGGTCCCGGCGTCTCTCTCGAGCTCGCAAGCGAGCTCGCAAGGGTTGCTGCGACAACTCGAGTCGCTATGATCGAAGTCCTGACAACGCGTCGTGCCTTGGAGGCGATTCCCCAGATTCTGGTCGCGGCTGTGAGCTCTGAATCACAAGTACGCAAGGCAGCCATGGCGTCGCTCGGAAAAATGGCCGGACCCATGCATGTTGCCGGAATGGTCCAGGGAGTATTGAAGGCGACTCCAGGCAGCGAACGGGCGGCCGCCGAAAAACAAATCATGTTCGTTTGTGCTCGAGCGGCTGATTCGGCAACGCGATCTGCGCCGCTGGTTGCGGCGGTTAAGAAACTCAGCCCACAACAGCGACTGACCATGCTCTCGACGCTCGGGCGAGTAGGTGGTTCAGATGCTCGCAGCGAAATCGAAGAAGCGATAAAGAGTCGCGATTCGACTCGACACTCTCTCGGAATTCGCGCGATCAGCAATTGGCCAGATGCGTCGATCGCTCCGCGACTAATGCAACTTGCCAAGACAGACCCTCATTCGTCGCATCGCACAACTGCCTTGCGAGCCTTGATTCGAGTAGCGCCCCTGAGCGATGCGCGTACAGATGACCAGCGACTGACGTTGTTAAAGCAGGCGATGGCGATGGCCAGTGCAGACCGCGAACGCGTCCTGGCACTTGATCGAGCTCGTGCAATTCGCACAACGGCTGCATTGCGTTTCATCTTGCCATACGTCAGCAGAGTCGCGACGGCTGAACAAGCCTGTCTATCGATCGTTGAATTGGCTCACCACAGGACTCTCCGCGAGCCCCATAAGGCCGAGTTTGACAAGGCGCTTGACCTAGTGATCAAGACAAGCAAGAACGCTACGGTGATCGATCGCGCGGAACGCTATAAGAAGGACCAAACCTGGGTGCGGCCGAACAAGTAGGTTCGTATCCCGACGGTAAGCGAGGGAAAAGTGGTACGGGCCTCCCGCGTTTACGATTCGGGCTGCTTCTCAACGGTATTTGCTGCGTCGAGGATGCACGTCGGGTTGGCCTCGGTTGGCACCGGCGCATTTGTCGCCGCTTGCCACTCATTCAGCTCCGCCCTCAGTCGAGCAACTCGATCCGGCATTGTGGCGGCGAGGTTGGTTCTCTCAGCCGGATCGTCGTTGAGGTTGTACAGACGGACGCTATCATCTTCGTGGAACTCGATTAGTTTCCACTCACCGCGACGGAGGCTGGTTGAGGGGAAGCCGCGCCATGAGTAGGTCTTGCCTCCAGGCACGTCGATGGTGAGACCACGCCCCCGAAGGTACAGAGGAAAGTGCCAAAAGATACTTCGATCAGCGATTTTCTTGCCGAATAGCAGCGGCGAGATATCGACACCATCGACCGGCTGCCTTGTCGGTAGCTTGCCGCCAGCGAGCTTTGCGAACGTGGGAAGAAAGTCAACCGAGGTGACCGGAGTGTCGCAGGTGGATTGTGGATCAATCACCCCAGTCCATCGCACGCAGGCCGGGACTCGGACGCCAGCTTCAAACAGTGAGCCCTTCGAACCGCGCAGCGGTTCGAGTTGTGAGACACTCGGAAGTCCTCCATTGTCGCTGGTGAAGACAATCAGCGTGTTTTCGGCAATACCCAGCTCATCAACTTTGGCCACAACTCGACCGACGGACAGATCGACCGCCTCGATCATTGATGCGTAGACGGGATTATAGTTCTGCCGTTGGGTCTCGGGGAGCTTGTCGAGTTTTGCTTGGTACCGTTTGACGACGTTCTTGCGTGCACGATGCGGTACGTGCACATCCCAGTGGGTTAGATAAAGGAAAAAGGGTCCGTCGCGGTTGTCCTCGATGAACTTTAAGGCCCGGTCGGTTAGCTGTTCAGCAACATCCACATTGCCGTAAAAGCTTCCGTTTGGGCCACCTTTTCCATCGGCCGAACTCAGCTCAAACCCCTGCGTGTCGGTGCCGAGATGCCATTTTCCGAGCCGTGCTGTGCGGTAACCGGCCGGGCCGAGAACTTCCGGTATGCAAACGACGTGAGGATCGAGCGAGTTGGAAATCCGAAATTGCGCCTCCGCCCTTTTCTCCAGTGCCTTGTTCATACGGCTCTTCGCGGGAACTAATAGTCGCATGTACGCCGGGTTGCCCTTGGACTTTCCGCCCGGGGTATAAATCTGATGCCGAGGCGTGTAGGTGCCAGACATTAGGCATGCGCGAGTCGGCGCGCAGTTCGGGCCACCGGAGTACGCTGCCGTGAACGTCATACCCTGCCCCGCGAGCCGATCGATGTTGGGCGTCTCAAAGAACTCTGCCCCCATGTAACCGACATCCTGCCAACCGAGATCGTCGGCCATGATGAAGATGATATTGGGCTGCTCCGCGGCATCAGCGGCCGAATAGCTCAAGAACGCAGCCAGAACCATCACGATCCACGTCTTATTCACAGTTGCCTCACAATTACGCAGAACTAATGTTGCCGTGCCACACGGTGGAATTCTACTCTCTATCGATCGGCCATGCTCGCCACTTCAAAAGCCCGAGTCCTTGTGATCGTCTACCGACCGCGGCGCAGCGTGGCTTTACCTAACACTTCATATTTTCCATCGATGGCGATAATCGACTCGCCCGATAGCACAGTCTTGTCTTTTTCCGTACCGAACTGAAGTATGGCGTTTCCGGTAACTCGGAGGCCACCCTCTCCCAAAGTGAGTTTGTTCCCAGACAGAAATACGTTTGCGTCTGTCTGTTTGTATCTGCAAGAGCCGCTACAAATGATCGGCAATGCTGGTAAGTGCGAGCGCATAGGTAAGCTTCATCAACATCGGTAAACTCCATTTTGGGGTGAAACAACGGCGTACAAAGGTCTCCAAGACCTGTGGGCTTGCCCGTAGTACGTGAGCAACTCTTTGCCTGTTCGACGAACTAGACAAATCGCGTCAGTAGCTTCGAGGCGGAACTCGACCGTCGGGGGAGTATGCCTGTCGATTCACCGCAAAGATCATTTTTGTTGCGGCCAACTGGCGATCACCATGCCGTCGGCATCCTGCAGTTTCAAATCGGCGACCGTTGCTCTTCCCGCTCCGGAGCTGAAGTCGATTCGCAATTGCTGGAGTTGTTTGTTTGTTGGCAATTCGATTTCGACCTCTTGCCATTTTCCGTCGCCGCGAATGGGGAATTCAATTCGCTTGCCCCTCGGTAGTGTCACTTTCGGATCGACCGTGTAGAACACGTCGCCGCCATCCTTGACTCCACCCAACAGTCGAAACTTGAGTCGATAGGGTCCAGCTGGCAACTTCAGAGATCGCAAGTCCAACGCGATGCCAGGATCTTCGCCGGTGAAGCGTAACTGCAAAGTCCCGTCCGAAATCGTGAGTTCCGTGTTCTTGCGAGCACGAATGCGATTTCCTGGTCCCTTGTTCGTACGCCGCCCTGCACGGGCACCCTGCGCGGGAGCGGGACGATCAAAGTTGGTCCACTGGGGATTGGTATGCGGGATCTTTGCCTCAATGGCCGGCAAGGAATGCCTGCCGGACGCGTGGAGAACGTTGTGGGTCATGTCGGTCCACTTTTGGACCATCGCCTGGAGTCGCTTTGGTTCAGCGTCGGCCAAGTTATTCAGTTCGGTGCGATCTTTCGCCATGTTGTAAAGCTCCCAAGCTTCTCGGCGAAAACTGACGGCCTTCCAGTCGCCGTCGCGTAGGCCGCGATCGGTAGAAAATAGCAAGTGAATCGGAGGACGTGAACCGAGCGTCTCACCTTCGAAAATTGGTCGCAACGAAATGCCAGAGACCGGTCGTAGCTCCCGATCCGGCCACGTAGTGGGGATTTCGCACCGTGTGATCTCCGCTAACGTCGGCATGACATCGATCAGGTGGGCCGGTTCGTGCACGATGCTACCTTTTTGCCTTTTTAAACCCGCGGGCCAGTGCACGATTGCAGGTGTGGCGATACCGCCTTCGAATTGATTCTGCTTGTAGTAGCGAAACGGACTATTCCGCGCCCAAGCCCAACCGGTGGAATCTGCCAGCGATACGTCTCCATTTGTCGGCTCGACGTCCAGCGACGGTGGCTTGCGATCGTAGGGGCACGCCCCGTTGTCCGACACGAACAGAATCATCGTGTTGTCCAACTCGCCATTCGTTCGCAAATCTTCGACAAGGCGTCCCACTTCCTGATCAACTCGATCAATCATCGCGGCCAGAGTCGTCATGCGGTTGCTTTCGTACTTCCGCCTCCACTCGCTCATCGAATCCCAGGCCGGAATGTGCTCGGGGCGTGGACTTGGCTTCAATCCCAGAGGAAACAAACCCGACTTCATTTGCCTGGCCATTCGAGCATCGCGAATGACATCCCATCCCTCGTCATATCGCCCTTTGTATTTGGCATAGTCTTCGGGCAGAGCGTGCAGCGGGGCATGCGGCGCATTAAACGCGATGTACAGGTACCAAGGGTTCTTGGTCTGCCGCGCCTCTGTGAGGAATTTGAGGGCGAAATCGACATCCGCAATCGTCGTGTAAAAATCCTTATTGGGGACTTGCCACGGCTCTCCATTGAGCCGAAACGTATTGTCACCCTTAAAGAAATTGCACGCCCCGCTCAGGTGACCGAAGTAGCGTTGAAAGCCGAAGTCCGTCGGCTGCTGTTTCAAGTGCCATTTGCCGGTCATCGCTGTGAAGTATCCACCTTGGGCGAGGACTTCCGCCGACGTGACTGCGTGCGAAAGCGACGTACTGCCCGCAGCTAAACAGTATTGTCCTGTCAGCAATGAGACACGTGAGGAATGACATTTTGCCGTGTTGTAGAACTGTGAAAACCTCATGCCGGCGTCAGCAAGGGCGTCCAGACAGGGTGTTTCGATTTCGCTGCCATAGCATCCGATGTCGGAGAATCCCAAGTCATCGACCATGATCACGACAACATTCGGAGGTTCGGCGACTGCGATGCCGGGGCAAAGGATGGCGAGTACAAGTAAGGTGAACCATTTCATCATGGTATTAGAACTCTTGTTATGGTTTCATCGGCATTGATTTCAAGCATTGTAGTTCATTTAGCCAGCGCACATTTGCGTCAGAGTGAGGCGGGGCGCGATAGATACGCTCGACTTGGACGGTGAAGTGGCGACGAGAACTACCATGTCGAGCAACAGCATGGCAAGGCCGCGAGAGTCGGGTCACTTTGTCTTACCTTGGCGGCAATATCCTGGAGTTTGGGGTGCGATGCATAACCCTCGTAGGCAGTCCAGGGTTCGATCGCTGTCGCACCGTGCGTGCTTCGCATGATGCCGATGGGGACCCCTAATTCTTGATAGAGCTCCCAGGCGAAAGCGAGAGAGAGGGCCGAGAACGCACCAGCTTGTCGAGAGCTCTTCCAGCCGCCCTCGGAGTTGACGCGGCTCTTGAGAAACAAGGACGAACCTGTATCGGCCGTGTATTCGCGAACCGGTAACTCACCCTTTGATCGCTGCAACGTATTGGCCAGGTCTCGGCACATCGACTTACCGGCAATCCAGTCCATGTTCGACTGACCCGAGGAAAACCAGACCTCACCGACCAGAATATCTTCTAGCACTAGGGACTCGCCGTTGGAGGTTGTCACCGACAACTCCCGCCCAACAAGAGAGGCCTTCATTGGATCCAGCTTGAGCTGCCATTTGTTCTTTGCGCCAGCGGTTGCCATTTTGTTCTGTCCGGCGAAGGTCACCGATATCGTCGAACCCGCTTTGGCCCAGCCCCATACTGGTACGGACATCTCACGCTGCACGATGGCATGGTCTACAAACGGAGCTGCCAGCTCCAACATCGTTCACTCATGGACTTAATGAAATGGAGACAGGAAACAGTCTCAAGCCTACAGCCAATCATCGCCGGCAACAATTAAACCCGGCGACCCTGGTTACACTTCAATTTGGAATCGTTGACGTTTCGTACGAGCGATCAGCGATTGAGCCAGTTCATCGCCAACAATTCTCTCATTCTTTGGGTCCCAGTGAATCTTGCGACCGATTCGCGCAGCTATCCCGGCAAGGTGGCATGTTGTCAATGCACGATGATGGCTAAAAACATCTGAGATAGGCTCTTTGCGAGCGGCCACCGCTTCGAAGAAGTTGTTGACATGGTTGGTCAGCGAACGGCCCTTGTAGACTCTCTCGAGTGCTCCGTCTGGAAGCGGGTTGGTTGCAAGATCTTCGACGGGTCTTCCGACTAGTTTTCCACGGTTGACGAAGATCCGTCCCTCTGTGCCTTCAAATAGAATACCGTTATCGATGTCGTGCCGGATCGAAAGTTCTACTCCGTCTTCATAGCTCGCCTTGATATTGAATTTCGTGGCGGTGTTGTACCTATTGTTGACAACCGGGTAGCCGTCCTTGAATTCAACGGGATGTTCTACCAAGACCGGATCAACGGAGACGGGGCCGGTATGACTCTTGTCCATACCCCAAGTTGCGATGTCAATGTGATGGGCGCCCCAGTCGGTCAACTTGCCGCCGGAATAGTCATACCACCAGCGGAATTCGTAGTGGGTACGTGACCAGGATTTGATGATATTCGGGGCCCCGCCCATGAATCGATAGTCGACCTTCGGGGCTGGCCCTAGCCACTGATCCCAGTTGAAATGCGCTGGCGGTTTGGCCACGGGGATTTCCGGGCTGGTGGGGGCTCCGTCGATGCCGCACTGAACTCGAAGCAATCTGCCGAGCCGCCCGTCGCGGATCATGGCGATTGCCTGAATGAACTTTCGGCTGCTCCGTTGTTGTGTGCCGACCTGAAAAACTGACCCTGTCGTTCGGCACGTTTCGCAAATCAGCTGGCCCTCTTCGATCGTCAGCGTCATTGGTTTTTCACAATAGACGTCTTTGCCCGCGAGCATCGCCTCGATTGCGATCTTGGCGTGCCAATGATCTGGTGTGCTGATATGCACCACATCGATCTTCGGATCATCGATGACTTTGCGATAGTCTCCAGTCGCCTCGGGAACTTTGCCAAGCCATCCTTTGACGACGTCCTTCGCACGTTCGAGCCGTTCGGTGTCGACATCACATACCGTGACGATGTCGCCGAATCTGGGGAACTCTTTACCGACTCCGTAACGACCATCCGGAGTCATCACGCGTTTGTCCCATCGAATACCGCAACCGACAACGCCGATCCTGGGACGCTCGTTCGCGCTCGCGAAGCCCACAGCCCGAGCCACTGTTCCAGGACATAGGTGGGAAGCGATTGTGGCGGTCGAAGCCTGTAGCATGCTCCGCCGATCCGGCATCCAAGGAAGATCATTCATTACTATTGGCTTCTCGTCGCGAAGTGATTTGGAGAATCCCGTCGGTCGTGGGCTACATCGTGTCAGCGGACGGATTTAAACCCGGCAAGTGGCTCCATGCCTATTTGCACGCATGCCTGATGAAGTGGTGTATCATTGCTGTGCGGTGTCGCAGGTGGGGTATGCGCCGCGGCTCAGTATAAGAGCTGGCCCGCTCGATGGGAATCAAACTGACGTCTACGACACCCAACCACACATTTTCCATATCAAGAATGGCATTCGCAGGAATTGAGTAATGGCCAACCGATCATCCTCGCAGATGCTAAACCAATCGCTCGGTGAGCAGCCGTTTCGGCGTCGTTCGCTGTTGAAAAGTGGTGCAGCACTGGTCGGATGTAGCGTTCTTGCGCCGTTCGTTCGAGTCTGTGCTGAATCGACTCAACGTCTGCTTCCTTATGAGGAGTATGCCAAGCACGACGCTGTTGGCCTGGCGGAACTTGTTCGCGCAGGCGAGGTAACTGCGAATGAACTTCTCGAAGCGGCAATCGCGAGGGCAGATGTCATCGATCCCAAAATCAATGCGATTGCGGGCACGATGTATGACATGGCTCGCAAGTCGATTGAGCAAGGCCTTCCCGACGGTCCGTTGAAAGGCGTCCCGTTTCTGGTGAAAGATTTGAGCTTTGCAATGAAGGGCGTCGAAGCATCGTTTGGCTCTGTGCTTTTCAAGGGACGAATAGCCTCAACCGACAGCACCATCGTGACACGCTATCGGAAAGCGGGACTCGTTCTTTTCGCGAGAACACAAGTCCCGGAGTTGGGAATTCTCCCAACTACCGAATCGATTCTCGCCGGCGTGACTCGAAACCCATTCAACCTCGACCGGACCGCTGGCGGTTCGTCGGGAGGAAGTGCGGCCGCAGTCGCCGCCGGAATCGCACCGATGGCCAGCGCCAGCGACGGTGGAGGTTCCATCCGAATTCCTGCCTCCTGCTGTGGGTTGTTTGGATTAAAACCAAGTCGTGCCAGGGTTCCCATCGGCCCCAACGCCTTCGAGTCGTGGGGTGGCCTGGCCGTGCTGCATGCCGTCACTCGGTCTGTGCGAGACAGCGCTGCACTACTTGATGCCACGGCCGGACCGGAATTGGGAGATGGCTATCACGCCCCGCACCATGAAGGGGGTTTTCTCCAAGAGGTGAAAAAGGAGCCGGGTAAACTGAGGATCGCGATCGTGAGGTCGATGCGGCCGACCAGGTTCGTTGATGCCGAGTGCCTCAAAGCAGTCGCCGAGACGGCGGTGTTATGCGAATCGCTTGGTCATAGCGTGGAGGAATGTACGAACGAATTCGCCGACCATTTTGTTTTCCACGAGCTGCGGCAGTCGCATGGGATTACCGTTTTAGTAGCGCTTAGAAGGAGGGTCCTGAAACGCCTCAACGAACTACGACGTGAACTTCGCGATGACGACCTTGAACCGGTCACACGGATCTACTTTGACTTGGCCGAGAAGTACACCGCAGTTCAAATCGAAGATGCTCGTGCCGCTTTCTTTCGGGCCGCCCGGTCGATGGCCAAGTTTCAGACGAAGTATGATGTGATCCTTACGCCGACTCTCGCGACGCCGCCGATCGAACATGGCAGGATCACAATGACGGGAACGTCACAAGCTGTCCTTCAAGGCCTGCTCGACTTCATGCCCTGTACGCAAATGGCCAATTGGACGGGCCAACCTGCGATGTCCGTCCCGCTGCATCAGACAAGTGATGGTCTTCCGGTCGGCGTTCAGTTCTTTGCCCGCCACGGCGACGAAACCACGCTATTTCGTTTGGCCGGTCAGTTGGAAGAAGCGCGACCCTGGGCCGGTCGACGACCAGATTTGTAACTTTCGCCGATTGTTTTTCCCAGTCCCGTTATTGAGCCGAAGGCGCTAGCCTCGGGTTTGCAGAGCTGAACAAGACCTGCGGCTGAGATATGCAGGGATAGCCGTATCGCCGTCACAACCGGCAAATCGGTCTCGCAACAAAAGTTGATCTTGCCGACCACTTGCGGCTACAATTAAACCACCCACCGCAGACTGGCGCCCCGCCTGAAATCCACCCATCCAGGTATCGTTTCGATGCGAGTTCGGTTTTTTCGCAACGCTATTACCGCGATCTTGCTGCTCAGCGGTATCTCTCTATTTACGTGTCCAACGATCGCAGTCGAACCTCTCGAGAAAGAGAAAGAGGCCCTCGACGCCATTCGCAAGCTGGCTACAAACATTCAATTTAACAAAGACGGCAGTGTTCGCTTTGTGAGGTTAAGCAAAGCCCTCGTAACAAACGAAACATTATCGCATCTTCAGAAATTTGAGAGGATCGATTATCTTGCGGTGATTTGCCCGCAAGTAACCGATGATGGACTGGAAGTTGTTCAACAACTAAGCGAGCTGGATACGTTGGTCCTTTCGGAGTCCGGCGTGACAGATACCGGTTTGGTTCACATCGCCTCACTGGAGAAGCTGGAACGACTCTATCTGGATGATGTAGAAATTACCGATAACGGACTCAAGCACCTCGCTAACCTGGGCGAATTGCAAGTCTTATCCCTTTCCCGTACGGCGATTACCGGCACTGGGATCGACGCGATCAGCGGGCTGACCAACTTAGAAACATTGCTACTCGCCGGCACGAATTTGACCGACGGCAATTGGTCGGGGTCGCTGCCAAAGCTCGCTGCCTTGCGGATCCTTGACCTATCCGAATGCCAGCTCGCTGGCAAATCTCTCGAGTCGCTCAGCTCACTGGAGAAACTAGAGCACCTAGATTTGTCGAGCGCAACGATTGACGACAGCGCGCTAGATTCGCTTACCAAGCTCTCCAACGTCAAGGATCTGTTGGTATTCAAGACAGGCCTTAGCCCGTCCGCAATCCAGCAATTACGAGATGCCCTGCCAAAAACACGGGTCCACGCGGAGTTGCCGCCGCGAGAGTCGTCGGCAGTGCCACGGATCGTACCGCCCGCTGAAACGGAAAAGGACCAATTGCGAAATTCCGCCATCTTACCGGCCGTCGAAACGCAACTTGCCGATGACAAATGGAGGCCCGATTTTCAGCGGCACGTGATCCCGACGCTCGGCCGTTTGGGATGCAACGGTCGATCATGCCACGGTTCGTTTCAAGGGCAAGGCGGATTTCGCTTATCGGTGTTCGGCTACGATTTCAAAATGGACCACGAGAATCTCTTCGAGCGGATCGACACCGACGAACCACTGGAGAGTTTGATTGTCAACAAACCAACGTCCGCCGATGAGCACGAAGGCGGGCTTCGACTGGTGTCGGGTAGTTGGCAGCAAAAGATGTTGATCCGTTGGATAACGGACGGAGCCCCAAGTGTGCCGGACGAGTCAGCTCGGTTCGTGCGATTGGAAGTCTCGCCCACGGAAGTCGTTTTCGCCACGGAAGCGGCGACGTCACAGCTTCGTGCTGTTGCCGTGTGGTCCGACGGGTTGCGTGAAGATGTCACCGCTTTGACCCGCTTCGAGACGAAAGACGATGCCATTGCCGACGTGTCAGCTAACGGACTGATCCGAGCGACTGGCGTGGGCGACACGCATATCATTGCCACGTACGACAACGGAATCGTCGCCACCCCGGTGATACTACCGGTAAGTGACAAGACCGGAGAACGCTACCCAGACATTCCGACGCCGACAGCCATCGACCGCCACGTTGTCGACAAGTTGCGCAAGTTGGGAGTGGTGCCGTCGGAGCTATGTAGTGACGAGGTCTTTTTGCGTCGCGTGGGGCTGGACCTGGCCGGCACGCTTCCCACGCCGGATGAAATCCGCCAGTTCGTTGCCGACAAATCGGACGACAAGCGGGCCAAGAAGATTGAGGAACTTTTGCTTCGTCCGGCATATGTCACTTGGTGGACTGCGCGGCTCTGCGATCTGACCGGCAGCAATGCGGGCTATCTTGGTGGTACGGAAATGGCCCAAACAACAGCCGCTCAATGGCGTTCGTGGATTGAGCGACGGGTGCAGGATAATGTTGGCTGGGATAAGATATCGAGCGGCATGATTCTGGCACGAAGTCGCCGAAACGGGCAGTCGTACCAAGAGTTCATTGCGGAGCAGAGTCAACTGACCCGGAAAGATGATCCGCTAGACGTCGCCGCGGCCGATCGCAGTTTGCCGCACTTCTGGTTCCGAAGTAACTTGGCTCAACCCAAGGAAAAAGCTCTTGCCCTCGGCTACACGTTTATGGGCGTGAGACTCGACTGTGCGGAATGCCACAAACATCCGTTCGACCAATGGTCGAAACAGGACTTTGCGAGCTTCACAGAATTCTTCACTCGCGTTAAATCCGGAGTTGCCACTGACGCTAAAGCTCTTTTTGAAACGACCCGCAACAAACTCGGCGTGCCTGTAAAACTCGATACGGCCGCACTGCGACGGCAGAGTTACATGCGAGTTTCCGTCGAAGGCCGATCGATTCCTTGGCGAGAAATATACATTGAGCCGCCCAAGAATAAAGTGCATCTCGCCAAATTGCTGGGCGGTACGGAAATCGATCTTGCAAAGTACGACGATCCGCGAGAACCGTTAATGGACTGGTTGCTCAACGAGCCCAATCACTATCTTGCCAAGTCGTTTGTGAATCGCATCTGGGCGAATTATTTCAATGTCGGTATCATCGACCCGCCTGATGACCTCAACCTGGCAAACCCGCCTAGCAACAGCGCGTTGCTCGACGAGCTCGTTATCGGCTTCATCGAGAGTGGCTACGACATGAAGTGGCTACACCGAACGATTACCAACAGCCGTACGTACCAACTCTCTTGGCGACCGAATGAGACCAATCGACGCGACCACCACAACTTCAGTCATGCCATCGTAAGACGACTACCGGCGGAAGTCGCTGTCGATGCGATCCTGCAGGCCACATCCAATGACACTAAGCTGGCGACGGTCGCAACCGACGTTGTGAATCGAAAAATCGGCCAACATCCAAAGTCATTTCAAACCCGCTCGATCGACTTTTCGTTGTTGATTTTTGGTAAGCCGCTTCGGACGACGAATTGCGACTGCGAACGACAAAACGAACCCACGCTGCTCCAAGCCCTCTATGTTCGCAACGATCAAGAGATGATCGACACGATAGATCGTAAAGATGGTTGGATACACCAGTTAACGAAACAAAAGACTGAACTTGAGAATAACGATGTCGATGGACTCATCCGCCAGGTGTATCTTCGAGTGCTGTCGAGACATCCGACGCCGCTGGAATTGGCAAATTGCCGTACTCATCTGACCGAGACGGCTACGAGTCACGCTGATGACCCGGCGGAAGGAATGCGCGATTTGCTCTGGGCACTGCTGAATACGCAAGAGTTCATTACCAATCACTAACCACCTGACAAGGGTGATGGCATGACGTTTCGACTCGACCACATTCCACGCCGCGACGCATTGCGAATGGGTTTCCTCGGTGGGCTCGGGCTCTCGCTTCCAGGCTACCTTCGATTGGCATCTGCCAACGAAGGTCGCAAGTCGACGGCAGACCGAGTGCTGTTTGTCAACTTGGCCGGCGGACCTTCCCATCTCGACACGTTGGATATGAAACCCGACGCACCTAGCGAGACCAAGGGTCCGTTCAAACCGATTCCTTCCAAGATCGCTGGCTTGCATGTCTGCGAACACCTGTCAAAATTTGCTGATGTGGTTGACCGTTTCACGCTTCTCCGCGGCATCAGTCACACCGCTGGTGCTCACGAACAGGGGCAATCGTGGATATCGACTGGAAACCGGCCTACGCCGGCGTTGATGTACCCGTCTTTCGGATCGGTTGTGACGAAGGAGTTTCCCGGCCAAGGTGATCTGCCGAGATACCTGGCGATTCCAAAAACCGAATGGAATGCCGGTTACATGGGCGATTCGTTCGCTCCTTTTAAGACCAATGCGGTACCGTCACCAGGCAAGCCCTTTCAAGTGCGAGGGATATCGTTGGCCAATGGGGTGACGCTGGAAAAGGTAGCTCGACGGCAACAACTTTTGCAAAAAGTGGATCGAACTTTTCGCGACGCGGACGTCGACAGCCAATTGCTCGATGCACTTGATAAGTTTGGCAAACAGGCTCATCTGATGATGACCTCGCCACGAGCCAAGAAGGCGTTCGATGTGAGTCTTGAGTCGGATAAGATTCAGAAGTTGTTTCCCGCCGATGAATTCAATCAGAGTTTGCTGCTGGCCTGCCGATTATTTGAGTTCGATATTCCATTCATCACGATTACGAATCAAGGGTGGGACACGCACTTGAACAACTTTGTTGGGCACAAACGGCTCTTGGGACCGCTCGACGCAGGCCTCCCCGCAATGATTGAGACGTTGGAATCGAAAGGACTGCTGGAACGCACTCTAGTCATCGTGATGGGCGAATTCGGTCGTACTCCGAAGATTAACGGTAACTCGGGCCGCGATCATTACCCTCGCGTCAACTGGTGCTTGATGGCTGGTGGTGGCGTCAAACCAGGTCAGTTGATCGGCGGGACCGACAAAGGTGGCACAGCTCCAGACGATAGTACTGACATCACGCCGGACGACATCGCCGCCACGATCTACCATGCTTTGGGAATCGATCCGCTAACCGAATACTACACCAACACTGGCCGGCCGGTCATGCTCGTGCCGAACGGCCGCGTGATGTCACAAGTTATGGGGTAGCATTGTTCGTGCTTCAGCTCTCGTTTTCTGTCGGTGACACAGCTCACTCGTCATCATCAACTTGCTGGCAATTGAATCCAATGAGCAAATTCAGTACCCGTATCGCCTCTTGTTGATCTCTACTCATGCCCGACTCTGCGCCGAAGGATGATCCAAGGCTTGAGGCCGACGTGCGGCCCGGTGCAAATACGGCCAAGTGCCGCGCTGCCAGGACCGGCCGTTGGTTCTGCGGAATCAGGCTGCTCGAACTCTCGCACAGCGCTAACCAACGTTCCAGTCGTTAGTAAACCACTCGACTCGGTCGGCCCGGCGGGGACTGTAGTTCTTTTCAGCCTGGAACTTGTGTTTTTGTAAGAAATTTCGCAAGAGATCGACTGGGACGTGGACGTGTTGCGCTAACAAATCGACCTTTTCGCTTTCGGGCTTCCAGTCATATAACAGCGAATTATCTCGTTCAAACCAATCATCCAAGTACTTGGCGTCCGTTGGACTTACCGCCAACAACCCGCACCGGTGCTTACAGAGAAACCCTAGGAATTTGCTAGCGAGATATCGGGTTTGCGTTGCATCACCACCCATCGTCGAAGCGGCCACATTCCAGAGGCTGACAAACTGATCTTCGTCAGCGTCCGTTGGTACTGAAGTAATCTCGAGGTTCTCAAAGTCAGTCGTTGCCATAAATCTCAACTTGTCTAATAGGTAGTAATAAAAACTGCTCCGATGAATATCGGTTCACAGCGGTGTCGTATCGGTGGATAGGCGTGTGAGGACGAGATGCCGGTGAGGAAATTGCCTGCTGGGAGCATATGCCCGGCTGATCAGCTCAAAACACGTCGTCGCGGCTATTCTCTTTTCGCCTGCCTGACGTTGTATTCCTTCTCTGTAATCCATTTTAGGCTGTTCCAATAGCCGGTGTCGTTTGCCTGCATGGAGCCCGGCGTCGTGCGACCGTTCAGTACAATATCCGTTGCATTCTTTTTCAACTGCGCGACACGTTCGGGATATTCGGCAATCACATTATTTGACTCCGCGGGATCACTGGCCAGATCGTAAAGTTCCATCGGCAAATTGCGCATTGGAAGGATCAGTTTCCAGCGGCCGTTGGTGACGGAGAATTGGCCTTTGGCAGAGTGATTGATTAGGGGATGGCGTTGATAGTCGGCCTTCGGATTGGTCAGCACGTCCGCAAAGCTCTGACTATCCTCTCCGGCATCGGCCGGCAACGAAGTCCCAACCAATTCAGCAACGGTTGCCAACAGATCAACTTGCCCCACGATGTTGTCCCACGTGCGGCCCGGTTGCTCGATCCCCGCTGGCCAGCGAACAAAGAAAGGGACGCGGTGACCTCCCTCGTAGATGTCCCGTTTGCCTCCCTTATATACTTGGCTGCTGTCGTGACCGAATTCTTCGATGCGTTGCATCCACGATTTTTCTGGCCCATTGTCGCTGCTAAAGAAGATCATCGTATTGTCATCCAACCCCGATCGTCGCAAAAACTGAAGCACGCGGCCCACATGGTGGTCGGTTTCGATGACGAATTCGCCGTAGCCGCCACACTTGCCCTGACCCCAAAATTCAGGCAGCGGACAAACCGGATAATGCGGCGAAGTATAGGGAAGATAAACAAAAAAGGGTTTACCATTCTTGGATTCGTCGGCCTTGCTTTGCATCCATTCGATTGCCTTATCGGTGAAGCGTGTCAGGCATTGGTTGTCGATAAAGTTGGGTGCTACTTCCATTCCTCTTGTATTCAATAGCTTTTTCGTACCTTCAGGAGTCTTTTGGTACGGCGGCATGATCCGGTAATCCATGTGGCGGTCGTTTTTCTTTTTGGCCGTAAAAACCGTCGGTGGCACCTTTGCGTGCCGTCCTTCGAACCAGGCGAGAATGCCATAATTAAGAGATGCCGGAACGCCGTAGAAATAGTCAAAACCCTTATCCAATGGCATGTCCGTTACCGGCTGCGACCAGTCCCGTTGGACCGGCGTGCCCGGGAACTCCATCCCGAGATGCCATTTGCCAATCATGGCGGTGTTGTAGCCGTTGTTGCGAAGCAACGACGCGACCGTGACCCGGTCGTCCGTGATCAGACAGGTGTGCTCTGCACCTAGGACACCAGTTTTCTTTTCCGTTCGCCAGCAATATCGACCGGTGAGCAATCCATAACGCGATGGCGTGCATACCGTGTCCGCACTGTGCCCATTCGTGAATCGGACACCTTCATTGGCCAGACGATCCAGGTTGGGTGTTTGGAACTTGGACTCGGGATTAAGGCAGCTTGCGTCGCCAAAGCCCTGGTCATCTGTGTAGATCACAATAATGTTCGGTTTGTCAGCACTCGCCGCCATCAATATTGTCGGCGTGCTAATCAGCCCCAACAAGAACGCAAGGCCTCTTGATCGTACTCGTGAGCTTAGCCTATCCATCATCCGCCTCATCAAGTGCTGAAAATCTCAAGTGTTTTTCGCTGACGCATACGCTAGCCTTCCCACCGCCGTCCATATCCACCGTGGATATACAGTAACTTGGGAGAGCTGGCAATTGGTCTCGGTTCGTTTTGCCGTGTGTTGTAACGCGGAAGGGGTCAATTCGTTTCATTTTCAGACTGGCTCCAGAGCCATTCTCTCGATAGAATGCCTCGCTACCACCATCCACGAATAATGCTCTGTTGGTGGCCGCGATCGAAATCTAGTGAAGCATCAAAATTCAGCAACTTCGTCATCCGAATAGAACTCAGGCAAGGATTGAAATGGCGTTACGGCAGATGGATCGCACGATCGTTAAACGAAGTACTGTGGGAAAGCAAGGTTGCGATTCGGGTGTTCCCAACGCTACAGCTTGCGAACGATTGTTGATGGTATGGCCGCTTACTCTTACCGTCTGGGCGTTCAAGGAACCGAACGTTGTTCAACCCCGACTTCAAAGACATGTCGTCCGCACTATCCGACGCGGAGATTGACTTCCTTGTTGTCGGTGCCTATGCAATGGCCGTGCATGGACACCCGCGAGCTACTGGCGATCTTGACATCTGGGTACGTCCAAGTTCAGACAACGCGCCGAGAGTATATCTTGCTTTAGCGGAATTCGGTGCTCCGCTGGACGACCTCTCTGTCGAGGACCTTGCCACACCCGGCGTCGTCTTTCAGATTGGCGTCGAACCGTCTCGAATTGACATTCTCACGTCCATCTCTGGAGTGGAGTTCAACTCTGCGTGGAGGCGTCGGCAATCGATCGAGTTGGAGGGCATTTCGCTGAACGTGATCGGCCGAACCGACCTGATCGTCAACAAGCGAGCTAGTGGACGTACGAAAGACCTGGCTGATGCTGAAACGCTTGACTCAACTGGTCCTTAGCGGACGCGTCGGTCACGTCGTCTACTCTCTGTCGGTTCCAGGTGACGTTCTAGGATCCTCCGGACCGATCGCGAATAATCCCGCGACGCCCTTGTTGCCCAATCGGGACGGCTGCTAACGAAAATGCGGACGCCATCAGTCGCGGGAACACAGGTCCACCCTTTCATCTGGAAAGTCCACAGCGTATCTCCGGTCGCGCAATCGATGGCGATTAGGCGAGATTGACCGAAGACGCTCTGTAGCAGTATCTTTCCATCGGTGGCGATGCCCGACGGTCTCGCCTGCTGTTTTTGGAAGCGAGCATTCCCGCCACCCGCCGGCGGACCAGGCAAACCAACTAACAAATTAGACGTCCACTTCTCTTTCTCTGCGCCCGACCTCGGATCGAAGGCGTAGGCAACGCCATTTCCCGCTCCGAAATAGCGAGTGTGCGGGCTGCTCAAACCGGGCGTTGAGGTCCTGCCACTGCGAGTTGTTGTTTTCTGCTTGAATTCCCAGGCG
>DUDC01000154.1:6675-22609 GCA_012959465.1 Planctomycetaceae bacterium | reverse complement strand
ACGCCTCCATAGGGTGTCGCACTATAAGCACCAGTCGTTGAATTGGCAGGAGGTTGCGTAGCCGTGCCGGTGGATCCGTAGCGTGAACTTGACCCGACGTCTCCGACCGACGAGACAATCGGTGCAGTTGTGCCGTACCGAGATGAAATTGACGAAGCACTGTTGGGTGGATCGCGCACCAATGGAGGTGCAACAGAACCCAACGGAGGCTCCTGTTTCAGCCAAAACGCGAAGCGCCTCGCCCGGCGACCTTCATTGAGAACTTTGAAACTTAATTCGCCTCCTCGCCGCAAAAATCGCAACTCATCGGCAGACAATTCGAGGGCGATTTCGCCCTTCACTCCCAATTCAATCATCTGCTTTAAAGATGACCTGACAGGAGCCGTTCCGGGCGCGACAGGAACGCCCGCCACCGTGATCAACTGCACGCCTTGGTCAGTGACCGGCAGTACACTCAACAGCGTTTCACCGCCGATTAATGCCGAAATCAAACTGTCCTTGACCTGAATTTTCAGCTCTTGCTTTTGCGCATTGAATTCGTATTCGAGACTGGGAACCGAAAGCGCCAGTATTAACGCCAAGCCGCTCATCGTGCACTCCCTTGCGTAATCGAGCTTCGCCGTCGTCGCATTGGATCCGTCCGTTGACTTGGTCGACGGCTACGCCTCATCAATATCCCACCACATGTCCGCAGCATTCGGAGTTAGGGCATGTGTTGCACGTCGCTGCGGCTTGGAATCAGTTGCTTCCTCGCCAACTTGCGAATACTCATCGAGTAATTCGCTAGTCTGTGCAATCAGCTTCGCCGCCTGCCGTTCCAATTCTCCGATCGGCCGTTCATCGTTTCGTACGTCGTCCGTCGCGTCCTCAAGCATCCGCTCTTGTTTGCTGCGGTCATCTTCCTGGACTTCGTCATGTTCTAATTCAGCTTCGGTCAAGTCTTCTAGCTCATCTTCGTCTTCTAATTCGTCTTCGGCTTCCAGTTCATCATCTAATTCGTCTTCGACTTCGTCGCAGGCCGCCTCTTCGAATTCGTCGTCAACCTCGGCGTCGGATTCGACGACCGTGTGCTCCTCCACAATGGAATCGTCCATTTCCCCTACAAGCGTCTCGCAATCGGCCGCAACATCGTCGATAACCTCGACATCAGCGCGAGTCAGACCGACGTCCATTGCCGAAAGGAGTCCAATTCTCTTGGACTTAAGATCGCTATGGCTTGGCAGCGAACGTACTTCCACGCCGGCTGCGATGAACATCCGCATGATGTGTTCGTGGCAAGTAAATAGCAGGACTTGGTGGCCGGCCTCGGCGAACGTGTGCAACACGTCGACCGCAGCCTTTGCCCGGTGCACGTCCAAATTGACCATCACGTCGTCGAGGATAAGTGGCAACACCGCTCCGCGTCGAGCGTAAGCGGCGACCATCGCCATTCGAAGGCTAAGGAAGACGGCCTCACGGGTTCCCGTGCTCAGTGTTTCAACTGAAAGGGGGTTGCCTTGGGCATCGTCGACCCGCAGCACGTTCTCACCCAACGGAGTCCAAATGCGAGTGTATTTGCCCTCCGTGAAGTTGGAGAGATATCGCGAAGCGTCGTTGAGCGATTCCGGTTGGCGTTCGGTTTCGTAGATCTTGCGAATGGACTCTAAGACATAGCCGATGGACGCCAGCAACTGCCATTCTTTCTTCAGGCGGTCGATCTTAGCTACGACTGCCTGGATTGCTACGCTAGCGCGGGCCAGTTCTCGGTCAGCCGCCAACATTTTCATTTCGTGTTGAACTTCACCTTGTTTCGTATATAGCTGACCGATTTGTTCCTGTAGTTCCTCGACTTCCGTAGCGCATTTTTCCCAGTTTATTTCGAGCGATCCGTCGCAATCCAATGTTTCGGCGATCTCCTCTTCGGTGAATTGACGACCGATCAAAACACGGATTCGTTCGCCGAGGTCGCGGTGTTCATTTTCATACCGAAGGAAACGACTCAGCTGCGCCGCGAGGTCGCGCAAGTCAGACTCCTCTTCCACCCCGTGGCGGCTGATAACAGCCTGTTTGCGCAACTTCGTGCGTTCAACGCTGTTGTGATACTTGGCTCGCTGTTTCTCCAGCTCTTTGTCCCGTTTCCGCAGCACGTTGCGGCGGTCGACCAAGCGACGTTGTTCGGCTAGACAACCGGACAATTCGCGTAATAATTCGTGCGGATCGTCTGATTGGAACTCGATACCAACTTCGAGGATAATCTCTTCGAGTCGCTGTTTAAGCCTCTCCACGTCCTCAAGTCGATGGCCGCGATCCCGGTGTTTTTCTGCCAGTTGGCGGCGTAATTCCGCGACGTGGCTATGGCTGTCAATTAGTTCTTTGATCGACTTTGGAGTCAACTCCTCCGGCAACCGGTAGCGGCGAAGTACGGCTCGCCATCGTTCGCGTGTATCGCGTACGGCCGTATCCGCATCCTCGACTCGCTGGTGTAGCTCGTCCATTCGTTGATGCGCCGCGCGGTGATCGGTCTCGATGGGAGCGAGCGATTCGAGGTGTTCCAACTCCCGTTCCGCGGCCTGAAGCTGAATCTCATGGGTGCCGGAATCAGGCGGTAGTGATTTGTCCAACTCGTTGCAGTCGGACTCTGCTTTCTTAATTTGCGTTTTCAATTGGTCGAGTTGCCGTTGCAGGTCTTCAAGTTCCTCTCGCGTCAGTTTTTGAAAGTAGTGCTTGAGTAGCCAGGCGCAAAGAGCAACGGCGCCACCGGTTAGTCGTAACACGAGTGCTACTTGCGCGAACGATGCAAAGAACCACGGCATGAGGAACACAACGATGCCGACGGACAGTAAGCCGGCGCAGCCGGCGAACTGCACCAATGGCAAGTCGGGCGCATCGAGCAGGTCCAGGCAATCTTCCTCGGCATCCGAACGGCTGCGATTCATTCGCTCCAGCCGTTCTTTTAGCTGTATGCGGCGTCGCAAACGCGTGACTAAATCGCCCCGCTCCCGCAACGCAACGGCAACATTTGGACCGCTGACGCCCTGAAACTCGCGCTGCATGTGCGAGTCGATCGATTCCAGGGATCGAGCGCACTGGTTCTGATCGTCTTTTGCGTCTTGGAGACGTCGTGTTGCCTCCTTGGCAGCTCGCGCCGTTTTGCGGAGTACTTCGATCGATTCGGTGGTCAAGTCCGCTGGGATCTGTTGGTCGGTGGTGGAAGCTTGTGGAGCAACACGAGTCGACGAAGACTCGTGGTCTGACTGGTGCGTCATGTCCGACGCATTGCTCGAGGGTGACGCTGTCAATTCGCCGGTTGTGGCCGCAAGCTGTTCACGAAGCGTCCCTTGGACTTCGGCATCTAGGAGTTGAATCTCGGCGTCCAGCCGGTGGACGTGTTTCGAAAGTGAGGAGAGCCAAGGCCCATGTTCCTGCAGTGCTTCGATGCGAGAACGGTAATTCCAGAGTTCGCGATTGATGGGGAACGTCGCCGCTTCGTCTCGCAACCTCGTTCGTTGAGCGTGCAGGTCTTCCAGTCGTTTTTCGCGTTCGGCAATGAGACCATTGAACTGGTCCAGCTTCTCCAATGCGTCCTTGGCGACATGTTGCGGCGGCCGCGATTGTTCCATCTCCACCGCAACGCGGATGCGTTCTCGCCACCGTTCTTCGACTTGAAGAGCCGTCTCCATCAGTTTGCTGCGGTGCTGTTCATCGGTAATCCTCCGCTGCAAGTTACCTATCTCCTGGCTCATCAAAGTGAGGTCGGAAGATAGTTTCCCCCAGCGGCGACCGGCATTCGCTCGGTCTTCAATTTCCGCTCGGAGACGATCTCTTTCGTGGAACAACTGCGCGAGTTTCGAGCGTATTTCCTTGGATCCCGAGATCGCGTCGCGAGCCATCTCAAGATCTCGCAAGACGTCGACCAGCGAAACGCGGTCCAGTCCGCTCGACAACTTGTACAGTTGCTCGGCCGCATCTGTTTCGTTGAGCGTGGCCAGTTCCTGTAGTTCACGTAGGCCGATAGCGAACACATTGTTGAAGATCGGCTCGTCGAGATTCGACAGCAGCGTGTCCAACAGGTGGTCGCGCTGCAGGCTGCCGTCGCTCGAAAACAGATCCAACGCTCCGCGATCGTCCGGGTGGTCCGTATTCGGGCCCTGCCGGATGATGTCGTATTGGCCGTTCAGACTGCGAATGGTTAGCTTGCCACCAGCGACACCGCCGTAGACCGGAGGCGCATATTGCCGCCGTTCGTCCGCATAGCCGTAGAGAACGGCTCGGACGAATTGCATTAAGGTGGTTTTTCCAGCTTCATTGGGTCCGTAGAACACCGTCAAGTGTTCGCCCAACTGGTCGATCGTGAGATCACTCCAGATCCCGAAGCCGTCGACTTTTACGTCCGTGATTTTCACTGCTTTCGCTCCTGTTCGAAAGCTGCCAGGCGGTATTAGGCTTCCGGGCGAAGTAAGTCCGCGCCCAAAATGGCCACATCTCGTAATACCTGCTCGCGTTGTGTTGCATCGTTAAGTACCGCTTCATCCGCTAGAGCGTCAGCCTGCGACCGATCCTCTAGAAACTCCTCCAGATCCAGAGGTTCGTTGTCGGCTTGCATTCGTCGTACCGACCGCAGAAAGTCCCCGAGGATGGTGTCTTCTTCGTACCAAGCAGCCGGCAGGTTCTCGGTGACCCGAGTTTGCATTCCGACCGTCCAGACGGCCGGTGTGCTCCGCCCAAACGACTGATTGAGCCAGTCAATCAGCTCTTTGTCTAGCCCGCTGTGTCGCAATGCCGCGCCCATTTTTCCACTCGCTTCGATTCGCCAATGAATGAGCATTGGACGGTCTGAGTTCTCGGCCGCCAGCATTTGGGCCCTCTCATGGAGGCGGCGTTGGACGCCTTTGCGATCGGCATCGCTATCAAGTGTAATTTCCTCAGTTCGCCAACGGAGAACGTCGGTGACACTCTGTTGTGTTCGAATAGCGCCTTGGGTATCAACTCGCACCATCGTGCAGCCGTGGGCCCCGACATGGTCGATGCTGCGACCCTGTGGCGAGCCCGGGTAGTGGGCAACACGTTGTTTCGACAAGGGCGTTTCCCGGTTGTACCGCCCACCCAATGCCCAGTAGTTGACGTCGTGTGCGCTCAGCACTTCCGTTTCCGCCACGCCACAAGCGACGGCGATACGGAACGGCCCCGGACCGTTTGCCGCAAATTCGCTGGGAACGATCCTGCCGTCTGCGAGGCAGCTTTGACCGGCGATTACCGCCAGTGGTTTGTCGTCCCGCTGGTGAGTTATCGTCGTCACTCCGCCGCGGCCGAAGAACGTCACGTTATCGGGCAATGTTACGCTGGCCGGCCATTGGTCGGGAGGATCGACAGTTCCTCCAGCCCAGTAGACTCGCACACCCTCGGACTCAAGTCGTTCGAATTGTTCCAACAGGAAGGCGATCGATCGGGCACCGCCGAGGTACGGATGGACGATTTCCCCCGACAAGATAATAAATTCAACTCGTTCGGTGAGGGCTGTGTCAACGACGCGTTGGGCGGCTTGGAACGGGGCATTGATTAACGTTTCGAGCAATTCCGACGGGGGATCGATCAAGCCGAGACACGGCTCATGGAGCCGAAAATCGCTCGCATGCATAAAGCGAAATGCTTGATTGGTCATGACACCTCCTTGCGCTCGCTGACCTCGCCCATCCTTGGTATCCGCACTCGTAGATTGGCCGTTCTTCACACGGTTTGGGTGAATATAGCGGAATCATCCAATAGAGGCTATGTCGAATTGGCGCTGCGTTGGCGCGGCAGCCTAGGTAACACGATGCGTCGCCCCGGCGACAACGAGTACCGTTAGTTCGACTCGTCTTCCTCTTGCTCACGCTTGGCCTTCATTTCCCGCTGGTCGTGGATCTGCCGCCACAGCTGCCGATGCTGCGGATTGTCCGGCACCTCATTGATCAGTCGGTCGATCAGGGACAACGCTTTGTCGTACTGCTCGAGTTTCTGCATGAGTAGTCCTTGCATCCAGAGGTAGCGAGGGTTTTTGGGCTCGAGTTCCAAGGCGCGATCCAGCTGTTCCGCGGCTTCGTCATGTTTGCCGTTCACATACAGTGACATTGCGTAACGATAGAGGATTGGCGGGATGTTGGGTGCGAGTCTCGCGTCTCGGGCTACGTTGGGCAGTTCGTCAGCCCGATATTTTTCGGCCCTCAATTTGTAACGAGCAATCTTCCCAGCCAGCTCTTCGAGCTCTTCCATGCGTCGTTGTTGGGCCAACTGTCGCGCCTCTCGATCCAGCTGGCTCATGTGGTAGTCCATTAGTTCGGCGAGGTTGGTGCGGGGTCCGGTTACCGCTGGCTCGACTCGAATCGCGGCTTCGTACGCCTGTTCCGCCTTCTCGAACCAGCCGAGGTTGGAGTAGATATTTCCCATCACGGCGTGGGCACCGGCGCGGTCATTATTTTCCATCATGCCGATCCGCAACTCCTCAAGCCCCTTGAGCATCTTCTCGCGATCCTCGCGTTCCAGGACATAATTGGATATGCGATAGTCGATCCGTGACAAGACTCGGGCCGCTTCGGATCGAACCACTCGCGACGGGTCATCCAACAGCGCCAGGATCGGATAGATCCGCGGTCGTAGATCGTCGGCCGTCGCGCGCAGCATCTCGTCCTGGTAGATTTCGTTCATGTCCATATTCGGCATGATCGATTCGTAGACCGATATAGCGGCCATCCGCACCAACGGGGCCGGGTCCACTAGGTGCGGTTCGATTGCCAGGCAATTCTCATCGCCATCGCCGTAAAAGCTCAATTGCGTCAAGCCGGTGGCTCGGATGATGGCGGGCAAAGTCTTCTTTTCTGTCAGTGTCCGCAACGCGGCACCGCTTCCTGAGTCGTTTTCCCATGCCAGTTTGAGCTGTCTTGCCCAATGGTCCGTGTCGATGTGCTTGCTGTCGGGATACCATTTGCGGACTGCATCCAGGGACCAGCGGTCAAGCCGATTCAGCTCGTTGCGAATCACCTCGTCCTCACCGGCCGCTCGGACAAAATCGATGTACTGCCGCTTTCCTTCGCGTTGCACTTCGGGTAGTTTTTCGGGCTCGAAATGACACCTCGAACAGGCGTTGGGCAGGCCCAGGTCGACCGACAGGTCGGGTCGTGGCACCCTCAAGCTATGATCGCGTCGAGGGTCCATCTCCATGTACGTCGTTTCTGGCATGTGGCACTCGACGCAACTCGCGCCTAGGGAACCCGGTTTGTGATGATGGTGTGCAGGTCCGTCAAATTTCCCGGCCGGATGCGAATTGGGATGCGAATGACAGGACGTGCATAGCTGGTTGCCAGCGAATTTGAGTTTCGTTGAGTGTGGATCATGACAATCGGTGCAGCGGATTCCTTTGTGGTACATCTTGCTCTGCAAGAACGACCCGTGAACATAGACCTCATCCATGATCTGCCCGTCGCAGAAATACGTCTGTGCCGAGAGTAGTTCGGTGGCGTAATGGTCGAAAAAGGGCTTGCCTGGCCGGAACTCTGGGTGGACTTTTCGCCGCCGCGAATGACACTGAGCACACGCCTGAATCTGCGTTTCCGCGTTCTTGTCCTTAAGACGGGCCAACCCAAAGCCACGTTTCCGGTCCCAAAAGAACGACTTCGAGTCTGCCAGGTCGATATGAACGCTTCCGGGGCCATGGCACGCCTCGCAACTAACGTCGATTTCCGAAAAGGTTGTGTGGTACGACGCCGTCTGCTCATCAAAGTTCTTCTGGAGATTCGTCGAGTGACAGTCGGCGCACATGAAATTCCATCGCTGGGCAACACCGGTCCAGTGTAGGTCGTCGGTCGGGTCGAGTTTTTCGGCAACGTCGGGCGGCGGGAGATAAAACCAACGCTTCCTGTGGACATCCCAACTGATGCGCAGTACCTGCACGCGTGCGACCTCGTCCGCGGCTGTATTCTCGTCCCGATCGAATTCCACCATGTATTGCTGGATGGGATCGACGCCAAATACCCACTTGATGTGAAAGTCCGCCATCTCGCCTGTCGGACCCTCGGTGTGGATCATGAACTTCTCGTCCTCGCGAAACAGGCGAGAAATCACGTCGTGGTGCGTGAACTCGACGTCATCAAAATCGCCCAGGACGGTATCATCGGTCGCCGCATCCATGGCCAGATCGTGATGTGAGCCGACGAACTTCTCTGCTTGGTCCTGGTGACAATGGATGCATCGACTGCGACCCACATACGTCGCCGTCAACGAATCGGGCACCGTCGACCACCAGTCAGCAAAGACAAATGCCGACCCAAGAGCCAACATACCGAGCAGGATCAAGGGCGGGCGCAGCCACCATCGGCCCAAAACGTCCGGAAGAGTTTCCTCGAAAGAGAGTTCGTTGGGCTCGGCGACCGGCTGCGATTCGTCGGGCATGAGATGTCCAAAGGGGGCGTGAAATGGGTGATTTCTATTATCTTGTCGAAGCGGTCCGGCGCAAACCCTTCTAATGCTAGACAAGGGCAAAGAAGGTGGCCATTCAGGCCTCTGAACAAGCAACACTGAACTTTCGCGGCCCACCCTCGCCGGTACGAGTTCTACTCACGAGGATCTTCGACCACTTCAATGACAAATTCATCTGGTCGGACAACGAGGTCGGGTGGAGTTGCGCCGAGCGTTACGGTATCTGGCACGGCGTGCGGAGTCCAGAGAGGCGAAACCCGCTTGTGGACTTTTTCTCTCGCTTGCTGGACCGCCGCGGCATTCCATGGTCCTTCAGATAACTGAACGCCGTTGAATTCTAGCAATGTCCCTTTTTGGTACTGCAGGTTCTTAAGAGCCAACGCGTATTCCCCCCGCGAGCGGGCAAATTGGGATTCGGCATCGGCCAGACGACGTTGAGTGTCCAACAGACGATCAACCAAACGAGGAATCTCGTCCGGGCTCGGATCCTCGTAAATCGACTCGAGCGCCTTCAGTTCCTCGTAGGCTGCGGTCTTTCGGTTGAAGTTGGTGCGTGTCAGTCGGTGGGATCGTTCGACTTCCGCCACCGCCGCGCTCAAGTCGTGCAGGACTTGGCCCTCCTGCTCGTCCAAAATGACCTCCGCGCGACGCAGTTGGAGTTGAGCGTTCCGGACGCCAGCGTGCGCTTGGCGAAACCCAATCGGCAACGCGACTTCGACGCCCAATTGCCACTCTTGAAAATCGCCAGTAGTCAAGTCGGTATAGGCATTGTCAAAGTGAGTTGCACCGCCGTTGGGATCGAGTAGGTCGTGACCAAATCCACGCCAGCGATAGCGACCGACTGCGTCCACTCGCGGCCGAAGAAAATTCTTAGCGGCCATTAATTCTAATTCTCGCCGTTTGACTCGCCAGCGTTGTCGTCTCAACTCGGGGCGTCTGGTCAAGGCCTCTGCTTGAATGTCGGCCCAGTCATGCGTGATCCGAACCAATGGTGGTTCGTCCGTGGGCCGGATCAGTCCCTTGTCGTTGATTGGGAGATTTAGCAAACGGCGCATTCGACGTTCGTGTGATTGAACTCCGCCCTGGCCGCGAAACGTGTTGGAACGCGAGGGCTCTAGTGGACGGCCAGCGACCGCATTCTCTAGTTCAGCCTGTAATCGATAGTACTGCTCGCGAGCTTGCGCCTCTCGATCCGCTTCGCCTCCGCTGCGACCATTCACGTACCACCCGTGGATCACCTGCCAGGTCTGGCGAGCGCGGTCTCGCGCCGACCGTTTCGCGTTTAAGTCATGGTAGGCAAATTGAAGCTCCCAGTACGCGTTTTCGACGTCGCTGATGTAGTTGCGAACGCCCATTTCAAAATCTGCCAAACTGATGTCCGTGTCAATGCGGGCGATCAGAACGCCACGCGGCAACCCCAGGCTCCCGGTCGGTCCGTAGATCCGGTTGAAGTCGACGCCAGCGCCCTGGAGCAGTGGTTGTCGAAACTCGGCTTCTACCGCCGTTGTCCACGCACTTGGAAATTGGTTTCCGGGAGCGTTGTTGGCGTCATAGTCAATCGTGTGCCGCAATGTGAAGTCTGCACCGGTGGCCGCCGTCTTGCTGACCTGAGCGTTGATCGCCCCCAGGTCCTGCTTGAACAGTCGCGTGCCCCCACCGAAGAACGAGTTGTTTAACGCCCGATCGTTGTTTTCGAATAAGGCAGAGGCTTCCAACGCCGCGTCAAATGCGGCCAGTGCCGCCTCGACGCCGAATCGCGGATCCGACTCCTGGAGCGCTGGATCAAATTTAGTTCGCGTCGATTGCGGTGTTTGTAGCACCGTACCTCCCAGGTCGCGAAGCACTGTTCCCTCGGACAATGCCAACGCGAGTACCTCGTTCAAGGTCATGTCCCGATACCTGACGCCGTCCAGGTTGGCGAGTGTCCACGGCACATGGTCGATTAGTGACTGGTCGACCTCCACATCGACATCCGGATACTCGATTTCGATGAGATGTGCTGCAAACCGATCGTCCGATTTGATCTCTTCGCGGTGCAATTGACACCCACAGAGGGCGCAGGCGAGAAATGCAGCGATCGCAACCACTGTGTAGTGGCCGGATAACGATGATTTGCTGTTCGCCAATAATGCGTATGCGGGTTGCATCGGTAAAAGAGGGTCCTTCAGCGGAGACGGAAGTCCATGGGTTCGGCGCACCGTGTAGCCCTATTCATCGGCTGCTAAAATCGATGTGTCCGGTACAACCGTCGTTCCCCGTACAGATTGCTTGATCTGCATGCACTGCACATGCTACCGAGATGCCTCATTTGACTTAAATTGACAGTCCCCGTTTCGTTGGGGAATCGTCGACGGCGGGTATACTGGACTATATGCAACCCCAGTCGCCTCAAGACCATACCGTACCCCAAGACAGCTCCATTCAGCTGGCGGTCGACCGATTTCTCCAGCAGGTTGAAGCGGCCGTTTCGTCTGACGTGTCGGACTTTCTCGTCGCATGGTCGGCGGCCTGGTGTGACATTGGCCAAGTGAGATTCGCCGCTGTTTGCTGGAGGCCGGCTGAACTCACCGAAAGGGTCATTAGCGCGGGTGAAAAAGAGCAGTCGGTACCCGAGTGGCTAGATCACGATGAGTGGTGGGTGAAGCTGTTGCAGTATTGTCGCAACGGTGATTCGCTGATCATTCATCCAGAGACGCAACATGAGTTGCAGGTCCTTGCGGCGGCAGAGCATCTGCTGTTGATCCGGCCGATCATGTATAACGGTTTGGTCGAAGCGATCAGTGTGATCGTTGTTGACCCGGACCATACGCACGAGCAATTGGCTTGGATCTGGGATTCGTCGATTGCCGTAGCCGAGGAGTACGCGAAGAGTCGTCAATACCAGCAAACGACGGATGAATTGCAGCATTCTCGAGAGTTCGAATCGATCCTCGCGAGACTTTACACCATTCAAGACACGCGGGCGGTCGCTCGCTACGCTGTCCATGCGGCCACCCTTTGGGTTCCGTGTGATCAGTTAGTTGTCGTGCACCGCACCCGACACCGCTGGCGTCTGTTAGCCGTGACAGGGATCGAGAAGTTGGACCAACGGGGCGATTTGTCCATGGCCACGGTGCGGTTGGCACAGGCGTCGTCCGTATACGGGAAGGCGGCAGGTAGCCACAGTCACGAGCTGCCGAGCCAATTTGAGGAGCCGCTTCAGCATTGGATCGACAACAGTCATGTTCAGCATGTCGTTGTGGTTCCTTGTCCTGGGCCGTTCAATGACGACGAGGATTCGGTTACCGTCGACGATTGTCGCACGGTGCTGATCGCCGGATGTTTTTTAAACGAACTTTCGGCTCCGGAAGCGGAGCGAGTCGAGCGGTTGGCTGGCCACCTTGGGCAGGCCATTGAGGTGGCACATCGAAATGAAACCCAACCGCTTTCCAAAGCTTCACGCCGTTTGGCAAAGCTCTTCGATCGGCGACGGTGGCTTGGTCGGCTGACGCGACTTGCCCTTCTGATGACGCTGGTAATCATTGGTATTGGCGTACTATTAATGCCCGTTCCGTTTACCGTGCAAGCCGTCGGCGAGATACAGCCCCGTCAGCGCCAAATCGTATTCGCTCCAACGGACGGTGTCGTCGAGGTAGTGCATGTCTCTCATGGTGACTACGTCACGATCAATCAAGAGATGATTGAGGTAAAGCGGAACGCTTTGCAATTCGATTTGGCGAAACTCGAGGGTCAGCGCAGCAACCTGACCACTCAATTGGACAATCTGACCAAATCGAGTCTGGGAATTGTCTCGGCACGGGACGGTGAAGGCGACGATGCTGATAGAAACGCAGCGGAACGTCGTAGGATTGAAATCGAGTTGGAAGGGCTCAACCGTCAGATTGCGATCGCCAGAGACGAAACGCAACACTTGGTGGTTCGTGCCCCCTTCGATGGAGTTGTTCTGACTCGACATCCAAATCGGGACCTGGACGGGCGACCCGTATCGGTTGGCGATCAATTATTGGTCGTTGCCGACTTGCACGGAGATTGGGAGTTGGAATTGGATTGTGCTGAGGAAGATATTCGCCACATACGTGAGGCGGACGGTGAGTGCAGGCTTCAGTTCACCACAGCAGCTCGGCCGAACGAAAAATGGCCAGCGCGATTGACTGAGCTGGAACGAGTAGCGCACACCAGTCCGATCGGACAGACGGCAATTCGCCTGCGGGCCACTGTACTAACGAATCAACAGCAAGACGATATTGACGAGCCGTCCTGGACGCCAGGAGTTAGTGTCTCGGCGCGAATCTATCTTGGAAAACGGTCGTTGGGTTACGTCCTGACGCGGCGGGCCTGGAACACTCTACGGTACCAGTTTTTCTTTTGAGTTCACCTATTCAGGTTTGATCACCGGTCCTCCAAAAGTTGAGGCATACCATGTTGACCAAAATGCGGCCTTACGCAATAACGTTCGCCCGATTGGCGATCCTGTCCGTATTGATTCCTGGACGCGGTTTGACTGGACAGGATGCCGGATTGTCGACGTCGAGAACCAACGTGCAAATCGTCAACGTATTGGTGACGCCTCGCCACGAAGCGAACATTCCAGCCGAGATGGCGGGACGCGTTCGAGAACTGCTCGTAAGACCGGGTGATCATGTCGAAGTGGGGCAAGTGCTTGCCCGTATCGACGCTCGGGAATCACGAGCGGAAGTGGAGTCGGTTTCGGCCGAACTGCGACGATTGCGACGAGCTGCGGACGACGACAGCCGAATTCGCCTTGCGGACAAGAAGCATGCCTTGGCCGTCAAGGACCATCAACGGGCGATTAGGTCTGCGGAACGGGTTCCAAAGAGCGTCTCCGAGGCTGAACTCGACCGTCTTAAACTGGCCGTCGACCAAACCGAGATTGAATGCGAACGCGCGAGAATCGACCACGAACTGGGGCTGTTGGTGCTTGAAGAGAAAGCACTCCAATTGACGGCGGCGCAGTTGCGACTTGAAAAACACAATGTGAGCGCCTTGCGATCCGGGGTCATTGCAGAACAGCTTATCGAGTTAGGGGAATGGGTTACCCCTGGAGAACCAATTTTCCGCGCCATTACCGTCGATGCTGTGCGAGTGGAAGGTCTGCTGCCAGGTACCGTTACGCCACAACATTTTGCCGGAGCCCAAGCTGTCATTTCGATTAATGGCCACGCCAAGTCGTTCCTGGGAATCGTTCAGTTTGTCGCTCCGGAACAGAACCGAGTGAACGGAGAAACGCGTTTTTGGGTCCTGTTGAAGAACTCTGACGGCCGCTTCCGTCCCGGCGACCACGGGACAATGCGCCTCACGGCGAAAAAGTGAGTCAATCGTGATCATTGGACCCAATCTGTCCCAGAACCAACTTGTCCGTCGTCAAGATCTTGACGTGGTGCAGCATTGCGTCCGTGGCGAGACGCGTTGGACATTGCGTGAGCCCTGGTCCTCGGCCACATTTCAGTTGAACGAACACGAGTTCTTTATTTTGAGTCAGCTGGAAGGCGACTGGTCAGCGGAAACGGTTTGTCAAGCGTTTGAGCAACGATTCGCGCCACTGCAACTTAGCGCTCGAAAGTTGTTTCATTATCTTCACGTGCTGCATCGTGAGGGACTAGTTGTGGCGCAGCACGCTGGCCAGGGAGAGATCCTTCACCAACGCAACTGCGAGAAACGCAACCGTCAGTGGTGGGCCGCACTGGCAAACCCACTTGTAATGAGAATGCCAGGTATCGACCTGTCACGCCATTTGCAACTGTTGACGAACTCGATCCGATTTGTCGGAACGAGGTCGTTTGTCCTTTCAATGGCGACGTTCGTTTTGGTGACACTATTGACGGCCTCGTTGTTTCGCCATGAATGGATCGCTGAGTTGTCTACATTGGCGAATGTCTGGTCGAGTGGCAATTGGTTGCTTCTGCTCGCGGTCATCGGCGGCACGAAAGTGTTGCACGAATTGGGACACGCCGTGACACTCCATTTGTATGGTGGGCGGTGTCGCGAGACGGGGGCACTGCTACTTGTCTTTGCACCGTGTCTCTATTGCGACGTTTCGGATGCCTGGATGTTCGCCAATAAATGGAGGCGGATTGCCGTGAGTCTGGCCGGGATTGGTGTCGATTTGGTACTGGCGTCGGCTGCCTTCTGGATATGGTGGACGATTCCTGGTGGACCCGTCCATCAAGTGGCGTTGACCGTGATGCTGGTGTGCACGGTCAATACGCTGTTACTAAATGGCAATCCGTTCATGCGCTACGATGGATACTATGTGCTGTCGGACTGGGCCGAACGGCCCAATCTGGCCCATCATGCCCGTCAGCAGTGGGGGCGATTATTCGCTGCCCGAGTTGAATCGTTGGACTATTTTTCGTTGGGCTATGGTCTGTTGTCGTTTGTCTACCGACTCTTTATTTTCGCCGCCATTTTCATTGGTCTCTACCGCTACTTGTCGTCTTTTCGTTTGGAGGTATTTGTGGTTGGCCTCGCTTTATGGATGGTCGTCGGCACCATGGCACTCTCGTTCTTTAAACGCACCGAGAAGGGGCGTGGCAGTATCGTCGCTGGTGTCGCTTTTCTGTTGCTCGTTGCGATGTTCTTTGTGCCGCTCCCCAGTTCAGTAGATGCAACGGCTGTCGTGCAAGCGGAACGGTTTGTCACCATTTTGGCGCCCGAGTCGGGGTGGATGAAAGAGGGTCAACGGTACGGTGACGTGATCGCCAAAGGCAATCCAATCGTCCGCGTCGATAACCCACAGCTCAATAAGGAACTGGCCGTGTTGGCAGGCCAATGCCATCGTCAGAAGGAAATTATTGCTACCCTCATGGACGAGGCGGTGCAGCGACCAAGCGCCGCATTTGGCTTGGCGTTGGCCAAAACTCGAGATGCGGATTTAACAGAACAGTGGCGGTTGAAGCAGGAGGAGTTACGTCGCCTGATAATTGTCGCACCGTTGAGTGGTGAGATCCTGCCGCCAATGTCCGGCGAACCGGAAGACGTACATCGTGGAACAAGCAATCGAGTGAGATCGTTTCCGTTGAGTGCTCAACGAAACGTTGGGTACGTGGAGCGGGGAGAGGTGATCGGCCGGATCGCCGGGGACGGGATCATGCAGGCCATCGTGTTGGTTGCCGAGCGTGACCGATCACGAATTCACGTGGGGATGCCCGTCGATATACGTATTCGAGCAGATGCCAGACAGTCTCTTTTGGGTCACGTCGTCGAGATCTCGGATTTGTCGACGGACCAGTTGCAACAAGCCTCGCTCGGCCACTTTCCCAACCGTCGCGATGGTCGTTACTACGTCGCGCGCGTCGCTCTACGCGAGGCTGCCGTGACGCCCATTCTCTATGGGACAGCGCGAGCTCGGTTTCGATTGCCGGCCCAGTCTTGCGGCGCTCGCATCGCGCGATGGTGTCGCGAACTGTTTTATTTTGGCGGGTAGGTCGCGAACGCGAATCCTCGAATGACGCAAGCCGTCACCGCATAACCGGCGACTGGATAACTC
>DUDC01000154.1:0-6633 GCA_012959465.1 Planctomycetaceae bacterium | reverse complement strand
GGCTCGCGTCTGTGGCTACATGCCATCGCGGCCCTCGCCGCGAGAATCGACCCGCGACGTCTTGTGGCCGCGAATGCGGCCAACGCATGTTGCCGTGGGCGTCAGCCCACGGATAAGAGGTCACCGTATCTGCAACCTAGCGACTACAACCACCTACATTGCCTCCAGCCACACCAACTCGCCCTTGAATGCCGGAGTCTTTGACTGAGGATCCGCCGTCCGCGATATGAGGACGTTGGATTCAGGGTAATACATGAGGACATTTCCCTCGCGGATTTCCTCGTAGGAACGAACGAGGATGTTTTCTAAGCTGCCGGTGTCGCTGCGAACGGTGACTCGTTGTTCCGCCTTCACTTCTAGACGCTCAATGTCGGCCGGGTTCATCAAGATGACGTCGCGGCGGTCTTGACCTCGGTAATGATCCTCTTGTTCGTAGACCACTGTGTTGAACTGTCCTTCGCTACGGACGGTCATGAGGCGAAGCCGGTTCTCGCCACCCTTTAATTCGGGCAGTTGGTGTACGTGCAGTTGTGCATTTCCAGAGGGAGTCGGAAACTCGGGTGTGTGAAACGTTCTTCCTTTAATTTGGAACTCTTGCTTGGTTTCTCCGATCGTCGAGATCGCCTCGTACCCAGGTACGACCCGGCTAATCATCTCGCGTATGTTCCCGGTCTGCTGCAACCGTCCCCAATCCAATGGCGATTGGTCGCCAATAACCCGTTGAGCCAAAGAGGAGACAACTTCCACTTCGCTCTTCGGACCTGGTAGTCGTGAAGGACCGCCGTCGCTGAGGCGGACATAGTTAAACATCGATTCTTGAGTCGTCGCTTGCGATTCTTCGTCACGCGCCAGGACGGGCAGGATGATCGTCTCTCGACCCAGCCCGTGAACGTGGCCCGTATTGAGTGTTGTGCTGAGATAGACGAGTTGATCAAGCCGTTGCAGTGACTCTTCAGCAAACTTTGCGTCCGGGTTCGAGCCGTAGAGATTCCCTCCCAAACAGACTCCCAGGGAGAGTTTACCGGCGTGGGCCGCCTCGATGCACTCAAGCGTATCGAGTCCTGGGGTCGTCGGCAGTTGCACTTGGTATTCGCTCTCCAGTTTTTTCAGGATGGCATCTTTCAACTTCGGCGTCACTCCTACCGAACCGATTCCCTGGACATTTGAGTGTCCTCGAATGGGTAGTAGTCCGGCATTTGGACGACCGATCATCCCGCGCAACATGGCGAGGTTGGCGATTGCCTGCACGTTTTGCACACCGTGTGCATGGTGCGTGATTCCCATCGTCCAACAAAAGACCACGTTTTTTGCCGCCCCATACGCGTTGGCCATTCGTTCGATCTCTTCGTTGGTGACGCCACTCTTTTCGACGATCTCATCCCAAGGAATGTCTTGCAAATGAAGTTGAAGTTCCTTCCAGCCGTCGCAGTGCTCGCTCAGAAACGTAAGGTCGTGATTCTCTTGCTCGACAACTCGTTTGGCGATTCCGGTCAGTAGGGCCAAGTCGCCACCGATGTGCGGTCGAACGTATTGTGATGCGATTTCGGTGCCAAACAGCAGACTAGAAATACGACTTGGAATGCTGAAATTGACGAGTCCTGTTTCACGCACTGGATTTAAGACAATGACCTGTCCGCCGCGACGGCGGACGTTCGCCAACGATGTCATCAAGCGAGGATGGTTGCTTGCTGGGTTGCCTCCGATCACGAAGACCAGATCGGCATGCTCGACATCCTCCAGCAATAGAGTCGCTGTGCCACTGCCCACCGCGGACGTCAAGCCGACACCGCTTGCCTGATGACAATAGTAACTGCAGTTGTTCACATTATTTGTGCCGTAGATGCGAGCGAACAGCTGCAGTAAGAACCCAGCTTCGTTGGAGCTTCGACCGCTGAAGTACCAAAACGACTTTTCAGGCGATGTGTTCGCAAGTGAGTTGCTGATGCGGTCCAGTGCATCGTCCCACTCGATGAGTCGAAAGTTCTCACTGCCTGTTTCCCATAGTACGGGCTGCGTCAGGCGACCACAGTGCTCCAAGTCGTAGGGCGAGAACTTGCGGAGTTGAGCGATGCTATAAGTGGTCCAGAAGTCAGGTGGAATTGCGCCCTGCATGTCGGCGGCCATCGCCTGAATAGACTTCTTGCAGACCTCGGGGAATGATCCCAGTTCATTGACCATGCCTCCGCGTTGGCCACCCATTCCAATGGCGCAGGTCTTGCAGGCGTTGCGCGAACGCAGTGCCTTCCACATCTTCCACCAACCACCGGATTGACGCGCCTTGCGAAGAGCGTAGCCAATCGCATGCCATCCTCCGCCGCTCTTGACTTTTCGAGTCATGAGGAGTCCCCTTCGGTTGGTGGGCGGTGGGCGGTGGGCGGACAAGTCTACTATTCTTCGGCTACGTTGACGTACACCTTGAGGGCCGTCTTTTCTTCGACCAGCAATCGCATCATTTCGGAGTAGTTGTCGAGTCCATCGACGCCATCGGTCAGGATTTTCCCGATGACTCCCGGATACATCACGTCGCCCAACGCCAAGTCTCGGATCCCGGATTCAAAATGCTCCCGATTTGCGTTCACCGACCCCAACAACAACTTGTTGCCGAGCACCCAATCAATATTGATTTCGTCACCGGGTAGTTCCACTTGGTGTTTCCCGCCCGTGATGCTCGTCCAAACAAGAACGCCATTGTGGCCCAACACCGTCATGCTCTCAAACGCGACACGACTGGATCCAGTCGCGTCAATAATCAAGTCAGCTTTTCCGACCTTCTTGGCCAATTTCGGTATCGTCGTCTCCGTGAGACTAACATACTTTGCCTCCAACCCCGCGACGATTTCAGAATTCAGTGTCGGTGCAACGGAGCGGGCCATCGTGTACACCTCGAGGCCTCGCAACTTCAGGACGAGAGTTGCCAGTAACCCAATTTGGCCGGCACCCATGACAAAGGCCCGCTTTGGACTCCATACTTTCATCCGCCGTTGCACTTCAAATGCCTGTTGAATCGCCTTCGCGGCGCAACTCATCGGCTCCATCAAGACGTGCAAGTGCTTCAGCCCGCCCGGTACGCGAACAATATAGTCTTCGTGGTCAACGAACGACTTGGTTAGAAACCCGTGCCGCAGGTTGATGCCGCGTTCATAGTAGACCTCCTCGCTCGTCATGTCATACGTACCGATCCGGTCGTAGATCGATCCGCCGGGACGGCGGACGGTTGCCGTGACGTAGTCGCCCGGTTTGACGCGACGTACGTTGTTTCCAACCGCCTCGACCACGCCGAAACACTCGTGGCCCAGCACTAGGAATTCATCGCCGTCCGGCGCGTTTCCATATTTCGCTTCGTTGATCTCGCGGTCGGTGGCATCGACGCCCACTTTTAGAACTCGTACGAACACGCCCATGCCGTCGTCGATCGAGTCTAACGTCGGCTCGGCAATCTCTTCCAAGTGAACGCTATTGGGTTTCCCAGGATGAACGGCAATTGCCTTCATTTAAAAAGACCTTTTTAGTCAGAAAGGATTACAGCACTAGACCACCGAGGTAGGCCTTGGAGTGTATCGAAAGGAACCCGCGTCGCACAGGTGTGGGCTAATGTGTGCCACCGGCTTCGCCAGTGCTGAAACAAACGCGTTAGCGTCGGGTATTGTCGTTAGCATCGCGTGATCTTGCAAAACCCGAGGCTAGCGCCTTCGGCTCAAATCCACGTTGCCTTGCAACGAAATGACAAACGACCATTGACAAATTAATTAGCCAAGAAAACAGCCGAGCGGCGTTAGCCCGCAGTTCTCGCCTTGACCCCGATGCGGAATCTCTTGGCAGGAACCGGACGCTAACGCGTGCCGGCTGATTTGATGAAAGTCCCTGAACCGATTTAATATCGGTAGAGTTCCGGCTTGTATGGTCCGTCCACTGGCACGCCGATATAATCCGCTTGGTCTTGAGAGAGTGTTGTCAGCTTGACGCCCAGTTTGTCGATGTGCAATCGCGCCACTTCCTCGTCAAGGATTTTTGGCAGCACGTAGACCTTGTTTTCGTATTCGTTCGTGTCTCGCTTCAGCCATAGTTCCAGTTGAGCGAGAACTTGGTTTGTGAAGCTTGCTGACATGACGAAGCTGGGGTGACCCGTTGCACAACCTAGGTTGAGCAATCGACCCTCGGCTAGAATGAGCACACTGTGTCCGTCTTCGAATTCGTACTCGTCGAACTGTGGTTTGATGTTTCGCCTCGTCACTTTACCGGCGTTTTCCAACTTCTGCAGGCCGGCCATGTCGATTTCATTGTCGAAGTGACCGATGTTTCCGACGATCGCCTTGTTTTTCATCTTCGCCATGTGTTCGGCCATGATGATGTCCTTGTTTCCGGTCGTGGTGACGAAAACATCGGCGATGGAAACGACCGCTTCGAGCGTGTTCACCTCGTACCCTTCCATCGATGCCTGCAGGGCACAGATCGGGTCGATTTCCGTGACGATCACGCGACAGCCCTGGCCACGTAGGGACTGGCAACAGCCTTTCCCGACTTCACCATAGCCACAGACAACCGCAACTTTTCCACCGATCATCACATCGGACGCGCGGTTGATACCATCGATCAGCGAGTGTCGACATCCGTACACATTATCGAATTTGCTCTTGGTGACCGAGTCGTTGACGTTGATCGCGGGAAACAGCAAGCTGCCGGCTTGTTCCATCTCGTACAAACGGTGAACGCCTGTTGTGGTTTCTTCACTGACGCCGCGCATCGACTTGGCAATCTCTGTCCACTTCTGTGGGCTCGAGTCGAACTCGCTACGGAGTAACTCCAGAATCACACCCCACTCTTCAGGCTCATTGTCGGCGTCGAACTCCGGCACGCTGCCGTCTTTCTCATATTGAACACCCTTGTGGATCAGCAGTGTTGCATCGCCACCGTCATCGACGATCAATTCGGGCCCGCTTCCATCAGGCCAGATCAAGGCCTGGTTCGTGCACCACCAGTACTCGGGAAGCGTTTCGCCTTTCCAAGCGAAAACTGGAGGACCGACGGGATTCTCAAGCGATCCGCCACGTCCAACCGCTACTGCGGCCGCCGCCGAATCCTGCGTCGAGAAGATGTTGCAACTTACCCAGCGAATATCGGCGCCCAAGTCGAGCAAAGTCTCGATCAAGACGGCCGTCTGGACGGTCATGTGCAACGAACCCATGATCCGTGCCCCGGCAAGAGGCTTGGCTTCCGTGTGTCGGGAACGCAGTTCCATTAGCCCCGGCATTTCGTCTTCGGCCAGGCGGATTTCCGCGCGACCCAGATCGGCCAAGGTCTGCGCCTCTTCGCGTTTGCCCTCGGCGAATAGATCGAGCGCACGAACTTTGTGTTTTAGCCTCGATGACGCGTCGCCTGTCGTTGATGCGGCGGGTGTTGCAGTACTCATTCTTGTGTTCGCTCCTTGAAACTGTCTAGTAGGATTTTTATTGGTGTATCGAGCCTATTTGGTGGCCGCAGCCACAAACAAATCAGGGCCCTTTGCTTGAGAATCTGGTGGAATGGCGTGCCATCGTACCTTTGTAAAATGTAGCTCGGAAAACCAGCTTTCGATCTGCTGACGAGAAAATCCCAACCAGACGTGACCCATGTCCTGGCGATAATCTTGCCGCTCGTGGGGCTGCATGTCGACGATGACTAATCGCCCCCCCGGTTTGATGGTCCGAGCTGCCTCGGCGAGTGCCGGAAGGGGCTCGGCCAGGTACGGGAGAACCAGCACCATCAGTGCGCTGTCGAGCTCTTGATCTTGTAAAGGAAGGTCGTTCAACTCGCCGCGACGGAGATCGATGTTCGGACATTTTTTGAGCCTCGATCTTGCCGATCGCAGCATCGCTGCAGATGAGTCGACTGCGATAACCCGTTCGACAAACGGCGCGATGCTGGCACTCAGCGATGCCGTACCACAACCCAGGTCTCCAATCACGTCGTCGGGGTCGAGTAGCCCCGCCACCGCCCACATGTCGACTCTCGCACCAAAAAGATCGGTACGTAAACGATCCCATTGCCCGGCAGCAGTGGAGAAGAACGCCTGACTGCGACTGCGCCGATCGGCAAGCACTTGCTCTAACCGTCGGTCGTCCTGGGCGGCAGCTGGCGTTTCGGATGCCTGGTCCCGAACCAAGGTCCACAAACGCCGTCGCGGCGGTTCAAGACCATCCAAAGGCATGCGGTAGTACCGACTTGTGCCGTCTCGTCGACTCTCCAGCCAGCGGTCCTCACCCAACACCTTCAAATGACGGCTCACCGTGCTTTGCGGTGATTGCAGCACAGCGCACATCTCGACCACCGTCAACTCGGTCCCCTCCAAAAGACGTAGCAAACGGGCCCGTGTCATATCTGACAGAGCTTGCATCCAGGTCATCATCGCAGGCGCGTGGTTCATTGAATAGATCCGTTAATCCGGTTTAATAGATTATTGCTTGCGGCCGGCCGCTGTCAAGGGCAGTCGGCAGCTGCTTTTGCAGCGACACCTTCCACGGAAACAAGCTAGCCGACAAAGCGAACGAAAAGGGGCTATTTGATCCAAGCGGTGTGGGGTATCTTCTCGGCGTCAAACGGCTTCGGGCATCTCAAATCGATAGCCGATGTCGCGGATCGTCTTGATAAACACGGGGT
>DUDC01000153.1 GCA_012959465.1 Planctomycetaceae bacterium | reverse complement strand
TGCTGACAAGTTTCGCGTGACAAGCAACTCGCTCATGTCACGAAAAGTGGATACTACGGTCTGCTGTCATCCTTGGCAGTATAAGACGCACAACCATAGACGACTCACTTATGGGGGTTGAAACACATGGCGCAAGGTTTGGAATTTGACCTCAAGGAAATCGTTCTCTCCAATTCGACCTTTGGTCCGGTGGAAATCGACCAGATTTCGCAAGCGGTCAACGAAGATCATTTGCAGTTTTCGGAGCTCCGCGACGGCGTTGCCGAGTTAGAAGTTAGAGAGGGACGAACACCGGCAACGGCTGTCCGCCTTGGCGTCTGCTACTACTTGCTCGGCAATTATAGCGAGGCGATCGAAACGCTAAGAAATGCGGACGGCGGGGCCGTCACCCACTTCTATATTGCCCGGTCGATGCTGGAAATGGCTGAGTACGACGAGGCGATTACTTCGTACGATTCGGCGAAGACGGCCGGATACAACAGTGATTATTGCACGTTGGGTGTTGTCGAAGCCATGCGAGGCGCCGGCCGCAACGACGATGCGATGAAGACGCTGGACGGCTTGTATGGGCCGATCGAACACGAAGCGGAGTACCTCTATCAACGAGGTTCGACGGTCGCTGCACTCGGTGGAAACCCGAACGAAGTGCTGACTTGGTTCGAACGGGCCGTCGAGGCCAATCAGAATCACCCCGGCGCCCTGTTCGGATTGGCGATGGAGAATGATCGTCGAGGCAACGATCATGAGGCGTTAGAGCTGTATCAACTTGCCGTCGGTTGCTTTCCGTCCCACGTCGGCGCGCTGTTGAATTTGGGGATTCTCTACGAGGATCGGCAGCAATACGAACGAGCGATGCAGTGTTACCAGCGGATTTTGGATGTCTTTCCGGATCACGGCCGGGCTCGCTTGTTTCTCAAAGACGCGATGGCGTCTGGCGACATGTATGTCGATGAAGAGGCTCAGAAACGAAGCGACCGCATGGCTCAGGTGCTGAACATTCCCGTTACCGACTTTGAGTTGTCGGTCCGCAGTCGCAACTGCCTGCAGAAAATGGGTGTGCGAACCCTTGGTGACCTCACCAGAACCAGCGAACTCGAGTTGCTGACCAGCAAGAACTTTGGTGAAACATCGTTGGTCGAGATTCGAGATATGCTGCAGAGTCGCGGATTGGAACTGGGTCAGTTCGCCCACGAGAAATCCGAACCTGAGGCGCCCTACGATGTCTCCTCGATGACGCCGGATGAACAGGCACTTCTCGATCGACCAATCGCCGACTTGAACCTCTCCGTTCGTGCTCGCAAGTGCATGGTTCGTTTGGGTCTGACGACGATCGGTGAACTGGTTCGCCGAACGGGCGACGACTTGCTGGAGTGTAAGAACTTCGGGGTGACCAGCCTGACCGAAGTTCGTGAGAAGCTTGGTCCTCTGGAAATCAAGCTCCGCGGCGATTAACCCAAGAGCTCAAGTGCCTGCGGTTGTCACATACGATCCGATTGCCAAGTCGAGCGATTGTGCGGCTCGACGGGGCCGGCTGCACACACCTCATGGGACAGTGGAATTGCCCTGTTTCATGCCGGTCGGCACCCAGGCGACCGTCAAAGGGCTCACCGTGCCGATGGTGCGGGAGACAGGCGCCGAGATTCTCCTGGGCAACACGTATCATTTGGCGGTTCGACCGGGCACGGACTTGATCGCGCGACTCGGCGGGCTCCACACGTTCATGGGCTGGGATCGGCCGATCCTCACCGATAGTGGTGGCTTTCAAATCTTCAGTCTCGGGCAGAACGCCGAGATTTCCGAAGAGGGGGCCGTCTTCCGCTCCCACGTCGACGGACGCAAAATCGAACTGACGCCCGAGCGGGCGATGCAGGCCCAGGCCGAATTGGGCAGCGACATCGCCATGGTTCTCGATCACGTTGTCGCGCTTCCCAATCCGCCGGAAATCGTGCGAGCGGCCTGTGAGAGGAGTATCCGCTGGGCGGAGCGTTGTCGGGCAGTGGCGGGCGATCAGACTCAGTTCGCCATCGTCCAGGGCGGTCTCGACGCCGAAATGCGGCTCTGGTCCGCCGAGGAACTCACTCAATTGGATTTTCCGGGCTACGCAATCGGTGGGTTGAGCGTCGGCGAATCGCCAGAGGAGATGTATCGGATCCTCCAGGTGACCTGTCCGGTGCTCCCCGAGCGGTGTCCGCGTTACTTGATGGGAGTGGGACGACCGCAGGATATTCTGGAGTCCGTGCGGCTGGGCGTGGACATGTTCGACTGCGTCATGCCAACTCGTAACGCCCGCAATGCGCTTGCATTCACCGACGAGGGCCCCATTCGGCTGCGAAACGCCTGCCACCGCGAGGATCCGCGTCCCGTGGACGCTCAGACACCATCGGCCGCCTCCGGAGTGAGTCGCAGTTACCTTCGCCATCTGTTCGCCGCGGGCGAGATGCTCGGCCCGATCCTCACCACGTCCCACAATTTGGCCTATTACCAGTGTTTGATGCGGGAGATTCGGGATGCCATCGAAGCCGACACGTTCATGGAGCTCTACAATGCCAAGATGAGAGGGTGGCAGCAAGGGCCGGCGAATGGGTAGCCAGCTCCCTGTTCCCTGCGACCGCCCTTGCCCCTCATAAGGCAACAGCATAAGATACCCCCACGAGCGCCGAGACTCCCGGCCCGTCCACTGTCGGCGGGCCGTTTTTAGTTCGTCTCGAGAACCGATTGTGAGGGTGAGTCGTTGGATTTGGGAATGACGAGTTGCTATTGGGTGTTGTTAGCGGACGATGCGCCGGGTCAGGGCCCCATTCCGATTTGGCTCCTTTTTGCCGCCTTGGGCGTGGTTTTCTACCTCGTGATGATTCGACCTCAACGTCGCGAGGCGGCCGAGACGAAGAACATGCTCAGTAACCTGAAGCCGAACGACAAGGTCGTGACCATTGGCGGGATCCACGGTACGGTCGTTTCCGCAGGCAAAGACTCCGACACGGTCGTCATTCGCGTGGACGACAACACCAAAGTTCGCATGACGCGTTCGGCGGTGGCCCGCATTGTCGACCCAAATGAGAAGAAGGGTGAATCGAAGGACAGCGCTAAACCGGCTAAATAGTACAGCAGTGCCGAAACTCCCGGTGGTGCTGGAACATGATATTCGGCAAACAAATATATTCGGCAAACAACGGTTCGTATTAGCAGTGAGCGAACCCCGTTGTTACATCTCGCGAAACTGCCACACAACTAATGAACATGAAGTCAAAAAAAACACTCATCGTAGCGCTGGTCGTGTTGGTCGTTCTCATTGGTTGGCTTTCCCTCGCCGTTCCTCAATGGTCGACTCTCAACGAACATAAGGCTCAAGTTGAGCAGCTCGAAGGTCTCCACGACGCGATTGGGAAACTCTATGACACAGGTCGAGATCCGACTAAGGCGAAAGTCAAGGCACGGCTGGGAGACGAAAGAGCACAGCAGCTCTTCGACAACTTTGTAATTCGCTGGGACGAATTGCCGGCCCGAGCTGAGAGGGTCGCAGCCTCGGAACGGATGATTGTCGCGGCATATCACGCCGAATCGTTTGAAAATGAAGAGGACATCGTTTCAACCCTTTTCATCGATGGCCATAAGGCCTATGTAACATCGGTCGATCTCCAGAAATTGATGGACGGTCCGATTACCAAGGACAAGTTTGACGACATCGTTGATGACGGCCTCATTCAATTGACTTTGCAAAAGACGCTTGCTGTCAAGATTCTCACACGCTTCCCCCAGTGTCGTGTCTACCCACCCCTCG
>DUDC01000152.1 GCA_012959465.1 Planctomycetaceae bacterium | reverse complement strand
ACCGGATCACTGCCGAGGCCTACGGTTATCAGGCCAAAACGCCCATTACTTTTGGTCTCTACAAAGGAAGCGATAAGCAAGGGGCTGCCCAATTGATCGGCGCCTTTGAACTGCTCCCGGGCAAGACCCGCTCCATCGAACTGACCGAGTTTTTTACTCCTAACGATTTCTTTTATCCTGCTGCACTGGACATCAACTGGGCGCCCGACGGCAAAAGCATCTACCACATGCGAGTCAAGGGCGCGCATGGCTACAAGGGGGAGGGGTTGGCAATCAAGTGGCTGAAGATTGAGGGTCCGCTGGAGGAAGAGTGGCCCCCAACGCGTACTCGCCAACTGCTCACCGGCGTACCGGTCCCATGGCTGCCGCAACATCGTATTTACTGGACGAGCGCTACCAAGGAACCCAAAGAGCACCTGCGCGACATCGTCAGGAGGCTCGCGCCCAAGGCCTTCCGTCGACCGGTAACGGACGCGGAAATCGAATCCTTTGTTTCCCTCGCCAAACCGCATCACCCCAAGGACCAACCGATGCATAAAATTGTTCGCGCCCCCCTGCGAGCCATGTTCAGCTCGCCGCAGTTTTTATTTCACCGCGCAAATCCCGGGCCATTGAATGATTATGCACTGGCCACTCGCCTTTCCTATTTCCTCTGGAAGAGTGCCCCGGACCAGCAACTTCACCGCCTGGCAGGAAAAGGAAGTCTCAAAGAACCCATTGTCCTGACCGGACAGGTTGAGCGAATGCTCAGTGACCCGCGCGCAGGGCGCTTCATCAATGACTTCCTCGACGGTTGGCTACAACTGCGTGAGATTGATGCGACCACGCCTGACGAGAAACTTTATCCGGAGTTTGATGACCAGTTACGCCAGGCGATGCTTGCCGAGACGCGCCTATTTTTCCGGGAGTTGCTCGACAGGAACCTTGGTGTGCGCCATTTCATCAAGTCCGACTTCACGTTCCTTAACCGCCGTTTGGCACGTCATTACGGCATCGATGGGGTAGTAGGCGAAAAAATGCGCTTAGTGGATTTGCCTGAGGACAGTGTCAGGGGCGGCCTGATGACCCAGGCCAGTATCCTTAAAGTTACCGCCAACGGTACCCTCACTTCGCCCGTCAAGCGCGGCAATTTTGTCTTAACTTCCCTGCTTGGCACTCCCCCGAATCCTCCACCTCCAACGATTGAGGCCATTGAGCCGGATATCCGAGGTGCTGTCACCATCCGTGAGACGCTGGCCAAGCATCGCAATGTGCAATCCTGTGCCAACTGCCATCAGCACATTGACCCGCCGGGCTTTGCGTTGGAGAGTTTTAACCCGATTGGCGGCCATCGTAGCCGCTACCGCACCACCGGCAAGGGAGACTGGACAACGGATCGTATTCATGGCCACCGCGTTAACCAATACCGCTGGGCTCGTCATGTTGATTCCGGGGGCATTACGGCCGATGGGCAGAAGTTTTCCGGGATCCGCAAATTTAGGGACCTGCTCCTTGAGCAGGAGGAGCAGGTGGCCCGCAACTTCATCTCGCAGCTTGTTGTCTATTCGACGGGGGGTGAGATTGAGTTTGCTGACCGGGAAGAGATTGAGCGGATCCTTTCCAAGGCCAGGCCCGGGGGATATGGTGTGCGTAAAATCATTCACGAGGTCATTAAGAGCCGGCTCTTTTGCCACCAGTAAAATGAAAATAACTAAGTAAAATGAAAACCACTATAACCCGTCGCACCTTGCTCAAGGCCTCTGGAGTTGGCATGGCATTACCGTTTCTGGAGTCGATGACCCCGGTACAGGCAAAGAATGCGCAAGCTCCCAGGCGTGCGGTGTTCCTGTGTAACACCCTTGGTCTACATGCACCTGCCTTGTTTCCAAAAAAATCCGGCCGGGATTATAAAACGACGGATTATTTGGGGTTACTGAAGGAGCACCGCAGGGATTTAACACTTTTCTCCGGGCTCTCTCACCCGAGCCAAGGTGGAGAGCACCAGTGCGAGATGACCTGGCTCAGTGCTGCATTCAATCCCGGGATGGACGGATTTCGCAATTCTATTTCTATTGACCAGTACATGGCATCCAAGCTGGGCTATGTGACCAGGTTCCCCTCGGTGTCGCTCAGTAGTGACGGTCCAAAGAGTCAGTCCTACACCGGTAGCGGAGTAATGATCCCTGCAGAGTTTCGGCCATCACACCTGTTTACCAAGATGTTCCTAAGCGGTAAGCCGTCTGAGCTTGCAAGGCAGAAACAGAAGCTTGGCGACGGTCGAAGTATCCTTGATGAACTCATGGACCAGACCAAGGCATTGCTCAAGACAGCAACCGCAGCCGACCGTGCAAGCCTGGAGGAATACTTTGAATCGGTGCGTGATGCCGAGAAGCAAATGGCCGAGGCCCAGGCCTGGATTGATAAGCCTAAGCCGGAAGTCGACCAGCCGCGGCCCAGTGATATTGATGACAAGGGTGATATTATTGGCCGAATGCGCCTTTTGCTGAACCTGGTGCCGTTGATCATCCAGACAGATTCCTCGCGCGTGATCAGTATCGTCATTCAGCACAATCATGGTATACCGAAGGTCGACGGCGTGGACAGTGAGCATCATAACCTCTCCCATCACGGGCGTGACCCGAAGCGCATTGACCAGCTGAAGAAAATTGAGCGTGGCATTGTGGGTTGCTTCGGGGATTTTCTTGCCCAGATGAAGACCAAGCAGGAAGAGGGTGGGTCCCTGCTTGAGAGCACAACGACGCTCTTCGGCAGTAACCTGGGCAACGCCAGTGCGCATGACCCTCGCAACAATCCGATCCTACTTGCCGGGGGCGGGTTCGACCACGGGCAATACATTGCCCATGATGCCAAGAAAAATACCCCGCTGTGTAACCTCTTTTTAAGTATGCTCGGAGAAATGAATATTGAGGCGGAGTCTTTTGCCTCAAGTACGGGGAGACTGGAATGGTGAGGTCAATGACCGTCCGGGTCTTATAAACTTTTTTCTAGTAAATTTTTTTACGGGGCCACGAGTCCCTTTTTGACCATTTCCGCCTTGGAGAGTCGTGGACGGACTCGTGCAGGAGTAGGGAGTCCAGTGACGCGATCGAACTCATCGGCTGTACGAAGTTCGGGAACATTGTCTCCGGTTCGCTTCTCCCAGGCCGCTAGGGCCGTTCTCATTTTTCGAAGGAGAGTAGTATAGCGTTTATCTTCGGCCAAGTTGTTAAGTTCGTAGGGATCGATCTTGGTATCGTATAGCTCTTCCTTGGGCCGGGGCGCGGTGAAGCATCCATGCTGATTACTATTGAGCTTTCCCTTGTCCCGGAGCCGGAGCAACTCGACGTAGGTTGGGCTGCGGAGGCCATCTGCGGATGGGGTTTGAGGAAGATCATTGTAGTAGTTGCGGATGTATTTGTATCGTTCATTGCGGACGGCTCTGACGTGATCCTCAAAGTCGTGCCAGTTCTTTTCCGCGAACGCATAGTCGCGTATTGGTTTCTCGGGGTTTATCAGAAGAGTGGAGAAATCGACTCCTTCAAAGGAGGGGCCCGGATCCTTGATCCCACCGAGGCTCATGAAGGTTTTTGCGATGTCGACCGAACTGACGAGACGTTGGCAAGTTGAGCCTGCCTTGACAGTCTTCGGCCAGCGAACGATCCACGGAGTCTTGATTCCGCTATCGTATAGAGTTGTCTTGTCGCGGGGGAACGGTCTTCCGTTGTCGCTGATGAAGAGGACCAGTGTATTCTCAGTGACACCTTGTGCCTCCAGTTCATCGAGAACCAATCCCACGTATTTATCGAGGCGGGTAA
>DUDC01000151.1 GCA_012959465.1 Planctomycetaceae bacterium | reverse complement strand
GATCGTTGACCAGTGCCCGTGCAATGGCAACGCGTTGTTGTTGGCCACCGGATAGCTGGCTCGGGTGGTGTTTCATCCGATCGCCAAGTCCGACCAAGTTCAATAACTCGGTCGCCTTTCGCCGCCTCTGACGCCGATTCATCGCCGCGTTGTACAACAAGGGCAACTCAACGTTTTCAACTGCCGTTGTTCGATTCAACAAGTTGAAGTTCTGAAAAACGAAGCCAAACCGCTGATTGCGAATCCGAGCTCGTGTATCTCGCGAGAGGTCCGCCATCTCCTTGCCCGCCAAACGGTAACTTCCACTCGTCGGGCGGTCAAGGAACCCAAGCGTATTCATCAGTGTCGACTTACCGGACCCGGAAGGACCGATAAGCGAAACAAACTCACCTTTTCTGATGGTGAGGTTAGCCTCTCGCAGGGCATGTACCTTGATTTGGCCAAGATCGTACGTTTTTGCCACGTCGATCAGCTCAATGATTGGCTTTTCCTGATCATCCTCGTCATGGTCATTGTCCGAAGCGGCCGGCAGTGAAGGTGTCGGTTGTTGGTCCATCGGCAAGTGTGCTCAAGGAAGATCGGCGGTGCGATTACGATCGCTTGCGAGGCGGGCTCTTTTCAAGTCTAGCAGTTACCGACAAAACGACGTAGTCGAGCTACGAAACTTTGATAGACAACCAAGTTCATACTCTTACTTGTAGAATGAACGAATGATCGTCCGCGTCCAGATGAAAGACCGATTTCGAGGCACGGGTCGCGATGCCGGACTCATCGAAACAGACAAGTCGCTGTTCAAAAAAATGGCTGCCTAGGACCAAAACTTCTTTCAATTGTTGGACAGATCGCGAGGGGGATTGAAGTCCGGTCCGAGGTCGGCGTTCGCTTTCCTTACCTGCATCTTCCTTCAATGACAAATGAGAATTGACAAATAACTAATGAAAACTTTTCGAGTAAACTCCCTAGACCTTCACCGCTCGGTCGACCAAAGAAGGCTGGCAGTGCTCAACGAATCAGGATCCCGTCTCGCAAAGGATCGTTATCTCGGCGAACCCATTGCGATCGACCAGTCAGGTGTCCGGTCCCTCCAACCCTTGTTACAACGGATTGTGTAGCCGAGGTGGCTGAAGATACCACGTCGACGATTTCCACATCGAAGGCCTGATCGCATATGCCTTCGATGGTAATACACTCGCCTCGGCCGATTTGTCCGCGTTGAAATAAGATAGCTGCACGAGCGCTAACCCCGGTCCCTGTCGGCGATCGGTCAAGCTCGCCGTTGGCAAAAATGCAAGCGTGACGGCTGTGCGCCCCCTCTTTCACAGCCGGTGCCGTAAAGATCACACCGTAGAGGAAGCCGAGATCGTCGTGTTGCGGGTGCCGAAGTTGGAGCTCTTCCGACAGAGCGGCCTTGATCGCACGCCCAGCAACGATGATCTCTTGGGCCCGCGATGCCGTTAGGGTAAGTCCCACCGCCTCAGCACTGCAAAAGGCGTAATAGGCTCCGCCAAAGGCGATGTCTACGACAACGTCACCATACCCATCAACATGGAGAGTGTGATCGAGAGTGTCCACAAACGAGGGTACGTTGGTAAACGACACTCGCTCGGCCCTCTGTTCATTGGTCTGCAGGCAAACGTTGATGCGTCCGGCAGGCGTGTCTAGCTTCAATTCGTCTTGAGTCGTCATGCCGGTTTCCCAAAGAACCGTCCCCAAAGCGATAATTCCGTGACCGCACATCGTGCTAAAACCGTCGTTGTGGAGGAACAGAACACCGAGGTCACCATCCTCTGTCGTCGGTGCCGTCAAGAGAGCGCCATACATGTCCGCATGCCCTCGCGGCTCCCACATCAGAGCTCGTCGCAAATCATCAATGTGCTCTGTCGCATACCGTCGTTTTTCAAGCATGGTACGGCCGACCACTAAGGGTGCCCCTCGCAATAGCACGCGCAGCGGCTCGCCGGCGGCGTGCGCATCAATTGTCTCGATAAGTTGCGCATCGTGGGGTGGCCACCGCATCGTATCAATGTGATCGTGCCAAAGTGCCGATGCGGTGTCGACAGCCGCGACATTGCGGTCACTTATTCCCAATTGAGGCTGGAGAAACAAGGCTCGCTTTTGATCGGGGAGCGAATAGTCGAAACCGCACCCCAAAAGAAACTCGTCGGACGCGGAGATAACGATGAGTTCAACGACTCCCAAGTCGGCCGCCCTTTGAACACAAAAGTCAACCAGCCGACGACCGACTCCCCTGCCCTGCATCTCAATCTCGACGGCCAAACACTGCACTTCCGCCATCTTTCGGGAATAGACCTCAATCGCAACGAATCCGACGATTCTCTTCTCGAATTCGGCGACGAACCCGTGGCGAGTTAAGGCCTGCACTTGTTGCAAAGTGCGAGGCAACAATTGCTTTGCTGTTACAAAAGGCCGGATGTACTCAAGAACCGCTTCGGCATCAACGTGCCGCGTCTCCCGATAGACGGGAGCAATTTCGTCATTCATTGCAAGCCTAAAATTTGGAACAAATTGTGGATAAGAACATGTTGAGATTCCGCTCCACGGTGGACCGATACAGAAGTTTGATTTGACTACCCCACACGGTGTCGGCCAATTTCAAAGTGACAACGACGTAAACCGCGTCCGGATAGGCCGTATGGACGCAGAGGTAAAAGCTAAGAACGACTACTCCACACAACAGCGTTTGATGAATTGTCTATAGAGACTCGTACCGAGTTCGAGCTGTTCGAGACTAATCCACTCGTCGTCCGTGTGAGCTTGAGCGATGCTCCCCGGACCCAATACGACCAGTTTTTCTAGCGCCGACAACTCGCCCGCATCCGTTCCGTAACAGACTGTCCCCGGTGTCGTCTGATTTGCGACCTGCAGTGCCAATTGAACATGTGGCGCGGTGGGTGAGACGATAAACGGCTTGCCTGCTCGTTCAAGGACGAACTCCAGACCACATGCGTCGGCCGCTTCGCGAACTCGGTCGAGCAGTGGTTGCACGTCTTGGCCCGGCATGGGCCGAAAATAGACGGTGCAAATTGACAAGGATGGCTTGATGTTGATCGCACGTGTGTGGTCGTTGATTCCAATGTTCCACGAGATGTCGGGGGGCGAAAACCGGTCGTCGAGCCATCCGGGGTCATCGCGCGCCTCGTCGTGGATTTCCTTCATGACATTCAGGAAGGGAATCATCGCCAGATTGGCGTTCCTGCCAACAGCAGTACTCGAATGAGCTGCTTCTCCGTGCGATACCACACGAAATCCGTACGTGCCCTTGTGAGCGTGAATCACCGACAGTTCGGTCGGTTCACCAACGATTCCGAAAGCCCCACCTTGACACATTTCAGCAAATAACGTTGACCGCCGCGCCACTTCAGCCGCGCCTAGATAGCCAACTTCCTCGTCGGCCGTGCAGCAGATGTAAAGCGGATGTTGGGTTGATAGATTCCGCGTTGCATCGGCCGCCGCCAACATCGCCGCCAGTGACCCCTTCATATCGCAAGAGCCGCGACCGTAAAGGCGATCGTTGTGTACGGCCGGTTGGAACGCGCTATTGGCATCCCACGACCAAGAATCCGCTGGCACGACATCGGTGTGACAAAAATAAGCGAGCCCGCCAGAGCCACTTCCCCGCTTGGCCACGATGTTTACCTTGTCAACACCATGTGGATCGGTGTACTCGACACGTTCAGTGTCGAATCCGAGTTTTTGGAGGTGCGTCTCTGCGGCGTCGCTTACGAGGCGGTTCGTTAAACGACTGGTCGAATCGAACGAGACCAAGTCCTCGGCGTAACTAAGTGCTTCCATAATGGACAACCAAACTGGTAAGACCTGATTGGAGACCCGAGAGCTTCGGCTCTCGCGAATTCTTCCCAATCTTAACCTTTTTATGCACAACTCGCTGGTGTCGGTTGAATCTCGCAATGTCAGCTCACAGGCAACAGTCGTATTGCCATGCGAATCGCTCCCTCGACTGGATCCTTGACCAACACGGGTGTGATGGGACCGAGAATTTCTTCAATCGCTTGAACCACTCGACCTCGATAGCTTGGTTGATGAACCAGGGCCCCACCGGAGAGCACCAGAGTCGGTTGAAGACCATCTCGGGCGATGCGACTCCAGACCTTTCCCACGTCGCTGGCTAGGGCGGCAGCATGCCGCTGGACAACCGATTGGGCCAGCACATCACCACTGTCGGCCAGTTTGAGAACTCGATGAAAGCACCGAGCCAAACGCGGCCTTTGGGCCAGATTGTTAGCGAGCATTTTGATCGTGCCGAGATCTGTACCGTCCAACTCGTCTAGGATCGCCAGCAAGCATGGGGCGGCTGCACTGTTAGCCGGTATTTCCATGGCGTCGAAATCAAGCGGATCGATCTGCTTTACAGCCTGAGCCAACGTATCCAACACGACACGATACGCGGATCCTTCGTCACCTAGCAGAGGCCCCCAACCCGCGGATCGTATCACTTTTGGCTCTCGCCTACCGACCTCTTTTTCACTGCCATGTGCGCTACGGCCAATCACAAAACTGCCCGTTCCGGCAATCGCGACAACGGCACCGCCACCCTCGCCATATTCAAAGAGCGGCGCGCCGTCGTGCGTCACGACAATTGGGGATGCGGGAAACGCGGCCACGAGCTCTCGCTCGAGACGGTCGCGAAGCAACTCATCGCCTGCTCCGGCCACGCCAATCGCCACAGCTGCGAAGGCCTTGCCTACCTGATCGCTCGCCGTGTGAAGCAGTTTTATCAAGGAAGCAGCCACTTCATCGACACCGTGAACAGTCAAGTTGGCTGCACGACCACTCCATTGTCCAACCAAACGCGATGCATCGTTTGCCGCCGCCGCTCGGGCGATCGACGAGCTGCCACCAGCGTCTACGCCTAGCACCAAGAGACCACTCATGATGACTCCAGCCGTTCTCCCGACGACGGTAACCCGGTTAGTGCGTCGCGGAGTCGCCCCCCAACCGACTCGAGACGCTCGCGTGCTACGGCAGGTTCCAACTCCCCCAACTCGCAAACGATCGCTGTCTTGAGCTCTCCATCGCAATGCTGTAACAGGTCGACGGCGCGATTCGCATCCAGACCAGTAAGTTCAGAGACGATACGCTGTGAACGTTTCCTCAGTTTTTCGTTGGAGGCCCGAAGGTCAACCATCAGGTTTTCGTACGTCTTTCCATTGAGGACCATGGCGCCCGTTGTGATCATATTGAGTACCATTTTCGTTGCCGTCCCGGCCTTTAACCGTGTGGAACCCGTGACGACTTCGGGGCCAACAACGGGCTGAATGAGGACATCCACTTGTCCCTTCAACGCGGTCGAGTCGTTACAAACCAATGCGACCGTCGTAGCACCTCGTTCCTTCGCCCGGGCCAGCGCCCCAATCACGAACGGTGTCCGCCCGCTTGTCGCGATGCCGATGACAACGTCACCCGGTTGGGGCGACAACTTGTCTAGATCCTCGGCGCCGACGTCGGGATTGTCCTCAGCGCCCTCAATTGACCGAACCAGCGCCTCATGCCCTCCGGCGATCAGTCCGACGACCTGCGACGGATCCGAGTGAAACGTGGGCGGACATTCACTCGCGTCGAGCACCCCAAGTCGTCCCGATGTGCCAGCGCCGACATAAATCAATCGCCTACCGGCCCGGAACGCGTCCGCCACACTTTCCATTACACGGGCAATCGCATTCAATTCACGCTCCACGGCGAGAGCAACTCGTGTATCTTCGCGGTTCATTAGCTCGGCAATTTCTCGAGCTGACAAAGCGTCGATCGACATTGACTTCGGATTTCGCGTTTCGGTCACTCCCGGGTCGGTTTGCACGGAGTCCTGCGGTGTTGAATCACGGTCAGTAGCTGGAATTTGTTTGTTCTTCACGTCGTCGAATCAAATCGCATTAGAGAGTCGGCAGCGGACGCATTTGCCCGGCCACCTCTCTGCGTCCCCTAAATTGTTTAGCAGCCGTCAAACGAACTATCGTTCATACAGCAGAAAGTGCGATCGTCGTCTGCGAAAGTCGATTAGTTCATCGTCCCAATCCGACATTATTTTGTCGACGGTCGCACCTGACTCCAGTAAGGCCATGGTGTGATCGTCAGCGAGTAGTTGGAGATAGCGTTTTCGGTTCCAATCGTCCGCGTGTAGACGCCGTAATTTCGTCGCAAGTTCCATCCCCAGTCGCAACGGTTCAATCGCTGCGCGATGCGTGATGATGAAGCGGACCGCGTTGCATTCCACGCCTCGGTAGACGCTGCTCTGGGGCGTGAACTTCGTGGCAATGAATCGAATCCCGGGCAAGCCTACCGAATTAAGTTCATCGGCGAAACGCGGACCATCCAACCAAGGTGCACCGATCCATTCAAAAGGTGTGTCTGTTCCACGTCCGACTGACAGATTCGTCGTTTCTAACAGTCCCACGCCCGGATAGAGCAGCGCCTGGTTCAAATTCCTCATATTGGGCGATGGGTTGACCCAACGCAGACCGCTTCGGTCGAGCATCGACTTGGAGTTCCAACCTTTCACTTCGATCACGTCTAAGTCCAGGTCCCAACCGCGTTCCTCGCGGAACATTCTAGCTAGTTCGCCAACCGTCATACCGTGACGAACGGGAAGCGTATGAAATCCAACAAACGACTCCTTTCCAGGATCCAGTACTGGTCCAGCAACTTGCACTCCGTTGATTGGATTCGGCCGATCGAGCACCACAAATCGTTTGTTATGTCGACTACATGCTTCCATCGCCAAACCCATTGTCGAGACATACGTATAGAATCGAGTGCCGATGTCTTGAATATCAAACACCAGAGTGTCAATTTCCGACAGGAACTCCGCCGTTGGAGCTCGGGTCTTGCCATAGAGGCTGAATACCTTGAGTCCTGTTTTGGTCTCTTGACTGTCGCCAATAATCGCTTGATCGAGTTTTCCGACAATTCCGTGTTCCGGACTAAACAATGCCACGAGATTAACATGCGGAGATTCGTGCAGTAATTCGATCGTGCTCCGATCGTGGCGATCGATGGCTGTTTGGTTGGCGATCAATCCGACTCGTTGCCCGCGAAGCGACGCATACTCTTCCGCACGCAGAAGATCGATGCCGGTTTGCAGGTCGTCCGTGCCCGCATTGAGAGGAACGTTTATCGACGAGGCCGCCAGTGTTGCAATACGGCCAGCGAGGCGGTTAACACTGCCTTTTCCGTCTGGGTGCAGGCGATTGCTGAGAAAAATAATGAACATCTCAATTTCTGGATCCATCCACATGGCTGTTCCCGTAAATCCACCATGACCGAATGCGCGGTTCGAAAGCAACTCGCCCTTGTTGGAAGAGTAACCGGTCTGCTTGTCCCAACCCAATCCTCTCACACCACTCGACACTGGATACGGTGCCGTCATCGTCTTGATCGTTCGAGTGCCAAGCGGACGTGCACCGTAGTAGCGACCACCATTGAGCATCATCTGAGCGTAAACGGCCAGATCGGTTGCGGTCGAAAACAGGCCCGCGTGGCCGGCTATGCCACCCAATCGATGACTTCGCGGATCGTGGACTTCACCCTTAATCCACTGATCTTCCCGCTTATCATGCGGGGCGCACCGAGCGCGCAGTTCCGGACCTGGCAGATAACCAGTCGCCGTCATTCCGAGTGGCTGAAAAATGTGCTTCTGAGAAAACGCGTGGACATTCTCACCGCTGACGCGTTTGACAATATCGGCGAGAACGATGAAACCAACATCGGTATATTTGAATTTAGTTCCTGGTTCGATGACCGTTTTGAGCGCGTAAATTCGATTCATCGCCTCGTCTGGACCGTCTTGGTAATCGCGAAGCGAATTGTCGGGAATCAAACCACCCTGATGCACCAAAAGTTGTTGCACGGTAATCGACTGCTTTCCGGACGCGGCAAATTCGGGAATATAATCTGCCACCGGAGCATTGAGCCGGATTTTTCCTTCCTGAAGAAGCACCATGATCGAGGTTGCTGTTGCCACAGGTTTGGTAAGACTGGCCAAGTCAAAAACGGTGTCCGTGGTCATCGGTTCTTGCGAAGGCTCGATTTGACGATCGCCGTACGCGTGTAGAAGAACTAGATGTCCCTGGTAGCCAACCGCAACGACGCAACCGGGTAAATTGCCTTTTTCAATCTCCGCTTCCACAGCAACCTGCACTCGCTTTTCCAGTCCGGGCAACAGTCCGCGTGATTCAGGCGTAGCCAGAGGAAGTTTCGGTGGCGCAGCGTTTAATCGGTCACCAGGCGGAGCGAGCCAAACGGTCAGGCCAATAGAAAAAGAGAAGAAGAAAGTCACGACAGAGCGACGGTGTCCAAACATGTTCCATCTCGATACACTTCGACAGTTTGACGAATCTCACAACGAGAGGATTGTTAGTTTACCCCAATCTACTGACCAATGAACACGAGTGGGCTCATTGCGAAAGCGGGTAAGAGTGACGTCGAGGACTTCAGATGGACTGCAACCGCTGTTCGGCCGACTTCTACGTCAGTTTGAAGCCGGCTAACCAAGTCTCGACGTACGCTGCACGGAGTCGTTCGGTGTCAAACACCACCGTCAACGTCGCAGTGGTTCCGGCAACTACGCTGCCGTATTTGACGACAGGCCGTTTCGTCGCAGCAGAAATCCCGATCGCCAACAGTCCACCGTGCGGTAATGGAGGCATGAAGACCGTGGTGGTTGGCGACGTGGCCAAGTAAACCGGCACCATATTGGTACGAACATCCTCCTCGGCAACCAACTTCCCGAGGCCAGACTCGGCAATCTCGTGAAAAGTTGTCATTCCCTTGGCTCGACCCGTCGCTACGAGCTGTAGCGCCGAGGCCTCCCACGGAGAGCATTCCACAAGATCCTGTTCGCTTACTCTTCGCAACAACTGGGCGGCCAAATCATGTGCCCACGCTCTGAATTGACTCGCATCGCTGCCATAAGACGCATCGATTTCGACGCCGCACCAACCGGGAAGGGCTCCACCACCCGAGGCGAGAATAGCCGGTGCAGCGGAAGCGACGTCGCGCATTGTCACTCGGCCGCGATATCCGGTGCCGCGAACGGCCCGCAACGGCACGCCCATTTCTCGCGCCGTCCGGCGTGCGCGAGGAGTCACGGCCCGTTCCCTCGGTGCAGGCTGCCAGGATCGGCGTAGCTGTGTCGATTGTGGACGCACAAGCGTGGGTAGCGGCAGCAATGGGGTTGTTACTGGATTTGCCACAATTGGAACGGCCTCGTAAGGCCTTGTCACGTAGCCCAACACGGTTCCCGATTGTAGTTCTTGGCCCGGCCTTACTTTCGCAGCGGTAATCGTCAAAAAACCGGCTTGTTCGGCAGCGACAGGCAAGCTGACGCCATTGACATCAAGGGTACAAACGGGACTCCCCTTCCTCGCCCAATCGCCGTCGTCCAGTAGCCAGCGGTCGAAAATTAACGCCGCCCGCGACCAGCGATGCCGAGGGACGACTAGCTCAGTTGCCAAAGTCTTCCCCTTTCGCCATTACGATTGTCATGGTCATGCTTCGACTCCGATTGCTATTCGGTTAACCAGTCTTTCAAACTATGAAATAGACCGTCAACCGAAGGAATTGCGTTGGCTTCGAGAGTTGGCGAATAGGCGACCGAGCGATCTACATTCATTCGACCGATCGGCGCATCGAGATAATCAAAACACGTTTCCTGCAGTCGAGCAATAAGTTCAGATCCGACACTGCAATCCGGCAGCGAAGGCTCGACAATGAACACGCGACCGGTCTTAACACACGATTCTCCGATCGTCTTGAGATCGATTGGCGCGAGAGACCGTAAGTCGATTACCTCGACACGTTGGCCTTTTTCGGCAAGTGTCTTGGCCGCCCCCAAAGCCCAAGGGACGGCGGCACCCCATGCTACGACCGTCGCTAGATCGCCCTCAACGAGGCATTCCGCCTCTCCGAAGGGCAAGAGACACTCGTCGTCGCCAATTTCCTGACGCGTTTCGAACAAGCCTCGGTCCTCCAGCAACACCGTCAGCTGATTCGACCGAATGGCCGACTTTAGCGTCCCTTTGCCAACATATGGTGTGGCGGGAGCCACAACCTGAATTCCCGGAGTACTTGTCCAAAGTGAGTGCAGGTCACCCGCCTGGTCACGTACCGCGCCCATTCCGTATCCGGTGGCCAGACGTAGGGTAATCGGAACGACGAGTGTCCCTTGTGACAGGGACTCGGTGGACGCCGCTTGGACAAGGTGAGCCAGTCCACCGCTAATCTCATGCGGAGAGATCAGGTCAATAATCGGCCGTAATCCGGCCAGAGCCGCGCCAATGGCGGCACCAACAAGCACATGATCGCCGAGCGGAAAGGAGCGAATGCGATCCTTTCCAAACACGTCAATCAATCCCGATGTGGACCGAAAAACGCCACCGGACGGGCCGATATCTCGGCCGAAAACAACCGTTCGATCGTCTGCGGCTAATTCCTCGGCGAGGGCTTCTCGAGTTGCTTCAATATAGGTTTTCATCAAAACTTCTTACCAATGGGAAAACGGTTATTCAGCTGCGGCTGTTTCGGCAGAATTCGAGTTCGGAAATGGAGCTTCCACGGCATCGCGGTGAGCTTGAAGAACTTCTTGAACGACCTCTTTTTCAACGGCCGCAACTTCGGCAGCGGACGCGTGATCAGCATCCAACAACTTGCTGGCGAATTTGACGATCGGGTCATTCCCCAACCATTCGTCCCGCTCGGAAAGCGGTCGAGCTGGCTTCTCCTCCAGCCCTTCGACGAACGGACGAGCCCGATAGGTCCGGCACTCGATCAGCGACGGACCGTCACCGACTCGTGCAATTCTGACTGCCTCGTAGGCCTCCTCGTAGACTGCCGTCACGTCGTTACCATCAACGTCAATACCGTGTAAACCGTACGCTCGTCCCCGTAGAGAAACTCGGGATTGCGCCGTCAAGTCTTCAAATTTCGTTTGGTCTGCATACAGGTTGTTTTCACATACGAAAATAATGGGTAACTTCCAATGTGCGGCTAGATTTATGCCTTCGTGAAAACGACCATGTAATGCGGCGCCATCGCCAAAGAAGGCGACCACGACCCGGTCTGACCTCTCCAATTGAATCGCGATGCCGGCACCGACGGCCTCGGTGATTGTCGCGCCCAGCAGGCCACTCGAACCGAGCAACCCAATCTCCTGACTCAGGAGATTTCGTCCTCCGCCTTTACCCTGGCAACACCCAGTTACCCGACCGTACAACTCGCCGAACAGCTGAGTTAGTGGCATCCCTTTGCCGATCGCGTGACCATGCCCTCGATGCGGAGAAAACAGTAGATCGTTTGCCCGAAGGTGTTGGCAAATACCTGTGGCAACGCCTTCCTGTCCCATTGAGGAATGGCAGTCGCCCGAAATTAGCCCTTCCTGAAACGATTGCACCAGACGCTTCTCGACGGCCCGAATCCGGGCCATATTCCTGTATAAAGCGAGCAGAGTATCGGCCAACAATACAAGCCTACCCGACTTTGCCATCCGGTTTCTCCCTTAGTCTGATTGGTCAAAACGCGTTACCACTCGTTCTTCCAGGGGCTCAGACGGCGCCGCTACGGCCTCGAATGACGCTCTCCCCTGCAAGAGTCTACAGGTTCCAGTAGAATCCGAGCTGCCGACGGCGTCAATCCAGTACCCTTTTCCGCTCGATTCTCGCGCCCCAATAGACAGGCAATTCCGCCAGTCGTGATGTACAGGGCTATGTTCGACGCAAAACCATAAACAAGATGTGGCAACATGCTGCACGCCAAGCACTTGAAACGGCGGTTTGGTGAGATCCAAGCCGTCGACGACGTCTCGTTTTCGATCGCCGAGGGCGAATCGTTCGGATTACTCGGCCCCAACGGCGCGGGCAAGTCGACAACCATCGGCATGCTGATCGGCCTGATTACTCCGGACAGCGGTCAGGTCGAACTAGCTGGCTGCGGCGCACCTCAGTCACCAGAAGTACGCCGAGTGCTTGGAATCGCCCCTCAATCCATCTCACTGTACGACGCGTTTACTGCAATCGAGAATTTGACGTTCTTTTGCCGTCTGTACCACCTCTCCTAATCGGCGGGACTCCGACATGTCGCCAAACGCTAGCCCTGCTTTGCCGCGACTAACGATCAAAGGACTCTATCAAGAACTCGACAAGGTGACGGTTCTACGTGACGTCACCTTTGAGCTTCGCGCAGGTGAACGCCTCGCCCTGCTCGGTCCCACAGGCGGTGGAAAAACAACGTTATTACGTTCGATCGCCGGCCTCGACGTCCCGACGGCCGGCGACATTTCGCTCGGCGATCGATCAATTTCCAACCTCCCGCCCCACCAGCGTCGCCTCTCATTTGTGTTTCAAGACCGCATCCTCTATCCCCATTTGACGGTACGCGAGAACTTGTCATTGGCCACCCCTCCCGCTGGCTCAAGAACGATCCCTATCGCACGCGTTACCGAACTCTTACACATCACGCACTTTCTCGATCGACGGCCCGACCAACTCTCAGGCGGCGAACAACAGCGAGTGGCGATCGCACGGGCATTGGCAGCCTCGCCGCAAGTCTTGTGTCTCGATGAGCCGTTCAATAACCTCGACACGGCCGCTAAGGCCGCGCTGCGACACACATTGCTGGAACTGCACGACGAATTTCCAGCGACATGGATTCTGGTGACGCACGATCCAACGGATGCGATGTTGATGGGACAAAGAACGGCGGTATTGGAGCGAGGAAAGCTGCTGCAACTGGATACCACTGCGAATCTGCGACTCGACCCCAACCACTATCGCGTTGCTCAGCTGATGGACGATCCTCCGACAAACATTGTCAGGCGTCGAGCGACAATAGTCGAGGCCGGCTGGTTGGTGGACGGTGTCTCGCTACCAAATGGTTGGTCTCCCAACTCCAGTGAAAAAGAACGCGACGTATTGATTTGCTTCCGCCCCGAGGATGCCCGTATCGCCGCAGGTCCCGTCGATGCTCACTCTGCCAGCTTGATTCTTCCCTTGCTCGTACGCTCGATCATCCGGACGCAAGGACAAAAAAGAATTGATGGTTTAATTGACGGGACGCCCGTCTCATTGCTAATGCGGGAATTCCCCGACCGCGTGACAAACGCCCAGAACGTATCGCTTTGTGTAGCGGCGAGCAAGCTGTTGTTTTTCGAAACCGAGAGCGGTCAGCGGATACGTTGACTCTTCGTGTGAGGATCTCATCTATTCACAAAGTCACAAAGGGGAGGTGCGGGCGACCGGTCCATTTCCCCCGTCCTAGTTTCGATGTTCGATGTAGGAGCAGGAGCAGGAATACGAATTGGCGAACTTATGGGAAATTGGGCGAGATCCGGCTGATGCACCGATGGATTACGGCTCGAGTCCCAATAGCCTTACCGCATTGGTGCAATACATCTTTTCCAACACCTGTTCTGGCAGGAAAACACCATAGATCATCCAGAATCCTTGGCGATGATGCGATTCGGCCGTGTCAAAATACTCGTCATCCGTTTCCAAGAAACGGTAGTACAAACGGTACGCGGCTACGTTCGGTGTGGTGTCTGTTCCGAAGAGAATTCGGTCTTGATACTTGATAAAAAATCGCCGTGCCGAATACGGTTGCCGACCCAGTTCAGAAATCCTGGCATCGATATCAACGTGGAAATTTGGGTATGCATCGAGCCACTTACCAACCGTGGCCAAGTCTTCCGGGTTATTCCCGAAATGGGCGCCGATAAACGTCGTCTTCGGATGCCTCTCAATCACGCGGTTCCGCTGTATTAACAGTTCCTCCCGAGACGGAAACTTGTCACCGAAAAACAGCCAATTGGGGTGCGAATTCAATTCGTGCCAACGCTCGTTGTAACGATCCAGTGGAGTAAAAAAGGCAGCTGGATCGGACGTGTGAATCATGACCGGTTTGTTCAATTCGCCACACAAGGCCCAAATCGGATCCAACTTTGGGTCATCGATGGGGAACAGCGAGCCATCTACAAATCGGTAAGATAATCCCAGCGACTTGTGAAATTTCAGTCCTTTGGCACCGTTTGCGAAACTCGCGCGTAGTCGTTTCGTCTCCCGCTCACTCCAACCGTCGTCATGAAAGCCACGGAAATTGATCAGGGCGAACGTGAGAAAACGTCCAGGATGGGATTGATCTAACGCCGCCAACGTCTCTTGCAGCCGTGTATCCCAACCACCGTCCAGATTGACAACAGTTTGGACGCCCGCATCGTCCATTGCCTGCAAATATTGCGCGACGCGTTTTGGCGTCAGCGTTTGACTGCCGCCGCCCAGGTGATTATGAACATCAATCACTGGAAACTTCGGCTTGTGGATTTGAGTTCTCTTGGTTTTCAACATTGACTTTGGTTGCCAATCCCGCAACTTGAGATCCCGAATATCTTCCGGCTGTGCATGGACCCAAGAGGTCGACAGCAGCACCACTATCGCGACTCTGATGACGATCGAAAATTCTTGCATCGTAGTTTCCAAGAAAAATAATGTACGGCTCTCAATCAAATACGAGCGTCCCAAATTTCTGGTACTCGTGAAAACTCCCCCCAACGCGGGCCCAATCCCATCCCGTTACCTGCTGACCATCGTAGTCTACTCGGTAAAAGTTGGCTCGCCATTTGGTTCCCTTTACGGGCGGCACATTCTGCAACGGTTTCAGCAGTTCATACGGAAAGAAGACTTCGGCTCGCCATCCCTTGATCTCCGCATTTGCCTCCTGCGGGCCTCCGTCAATCATCACATTCTTGAGTGTTTTGCGTTCGCCTTCATAATGCCATGGTCGCCAGCCGAGAAACTTGCCGCCGAAATTTGGGACCAATATTGGTAACTCGTAACCGAGGGGTGAGATCTCATATTCGAAATAGACGGGGTGACGAGTGTCGGTCCAGAAAAAACACTCGAAAACGTCCTCTTTCCAGAGGTCGAGAAAATCTTCGTTCATTGTCGCTGTCAGCCGGCGGTCCGTTCCGTCAAAAAGCACGTAGACCCCGGTCTTGGAATACAACATCTTGAAACGGGTGTCGTAATCGTGCTTTCCTTGCGGACGTCTATTCATTTTCGTCCATTGAACCTTCTTCCACGGCCCTGCATCACCTCTCCCCGTGATCTTGAAGTCGTCGCACCGAGGCACATGAGTTGTCGGTGGTTCAATCTCCGCCGCATGGACGGAGAAAGTGACGCCTCCCACAAGAACGGTCAATAGAGCCAACCAGCCTAAGTGAAGACCTTGTGAAAGCCAGCCGTGAAAACCCATGGTTCAGCTCCTTATTCCGTGCTGCATATCGATAGCCAATAGACTTGAGTTTGTTCTTTGTTGACATGACTAATGCGTGGCAAATCTAACGTAATAGAAGTGGTTTTGTCAGCGTCCATCGCTCGATTCCAAATACGCCAGAAGATCGGCGACTTCGTGTTCCGTCAACGTGTCTAGTAATCCAGTTGGCATCCAGGATACGGGGGAGACCTGCTGAACCTCGATCTCTTTCTTGTTAATTTCGATGAACTTTCGACCGTCAAGTGGATCGATGGCAAGTCTCAAAATGGGCGAACGAAAGTCACCGCCGGATGCAGGTTGGCCCACGAGAGTTCGTCCGTCGGACGTAACAATCTGCAAACTGCGGTATTTTTCGGCCACCACATCTGACGGCTGAACAATCGATCGCAACAGATCCCGCCGGCTGAATCGGTTGGCGACCGACGTCAGGTCCGGCCCAACTGAGGCGCCTTGCCGACCGTACCGATGACACCGAATGCACGACGCCGCCGCAAACAACTCCGCACCACGTCGATGATCCCCTTCGCCATTTCGTGCGGCGCTCGTCGCGAGTAGTTCTGGCAGAGTCCAACGCTTGACGATCGGGCGTGACGGGATGACCACTGGCTCGTCGCTGTCACCAGCCACCACATCGTCGTACATTTCCCTCTCAACATCGCTGAGTGTTTCGAGGATATCCTCACGGATATTGGCGTTGAAATCCGGCATTCCCGCGCCACCGAAGTACTCACCAACCCGCTGCAATTCAGCAAAGTAGGTCCGCCGCTCGGCAACGGTCCATGAACTTCGAGAGTTTCGCAATACATGAAGGAAATGCATGCGTTGGTTTTGGTCGACTGTTTCGGACATCAACTTCAATGTTGGAGTCACCGCCAAGTCTGTGTGCGAGATCAAAATCTCGCTCAACAACCGGTCAACACGATAGTCACCAACCGGATAGTACTCTGCCAGACGCTTCAAGGACGGATTCTGATTCAAATCCGCTTCGGCAGACTGACGAAGACCAAGTTGATATACGTAGACCAAGGAGTATTTTTGCTCCAAGGACAGGGACGGCCAGTCAACGAGATCCAGCTGTTTCAACAACCTCGTCGCGAAGCGCGGTTGAGCAGCGCGGACCATCGCGACAAATGCTTCCATGGGCACACCGTCCGCCGGCCCGGAAAGCACACGTTTTTGCCAAACTTCGATGGGCCGCCGCTCGATCACGCCTCGCGCGGCATGTCGAATCCACGGATCATCGCTGTCTAAGTGATTCCAGATTTCGTTGAACTTCGTTGCGACGAGATACTCTGCGGTAAGAGACGACTCGAGATCGCGACGCAACTTCCGGGAGCGGCGAGCAAATTGCCTACGAGCTTTCTGTTGAATGGTGGGCTGCGATTCGGTACTCGGTGCTGCGCCGGAAAAGCGAACGCGATACAGAGCGGACTGAGTCTTTCGTCCTCCTGTCACGAAGTACATCGAACCGTCCGCACCAAAACCGAGGTCCGTGACGTTGAGTGGTCGTCCTTGGAGAAACGTCTCGGCCGTCATCAGGTAGCTGGCACCGCGGGCGATCGTGTGCACGGCGAGGATACGTCCATAGGCCCAGTCCAGAACAAATAACGCCTGGCGATAACGAGCAGGAAAGTGGCTTCGAGTGCCGAATTTCACGGCAGTTGGCGAGCCTTTGCCAATGTCCAAGTTCGCGTGAGCGTTGTCCGGATGGTCTGGGTAATAAGGAGGCCATGTGTGCGTCACGCCGCGCCAACCATAGTCGCCACCGATCACTATGTGATTGACCCGTGTCGGCCGGTACCAAGGAGCCCCCATATCGTATTCCGCGTCCGCGTCGTAAGTGAAGATATCACCTTGCGGATTAAAATCGATGCCGAATGGGTTTCTCAACCCGGCCGCCAAAACCTCGACGGCACCCGTCTCTGGATCGATTCGCAATAAATGACCTTCACTTGTCCGCTTGCCCTGCCGGGCATCCCGATAGGGTGAAGTGTAGTCAATCACCTCGGTTGGCAGCGTGACCGAATCACCATGAATCACGTAGATCTTTCCGTCCGGACCAAGCGCCAGATCGTTTCGGCCGTGACCAACGCCACCGTCACTCTTATAGAGTAACCGTCGTTCACCTAGTCGACCATTTTCTTGCATTTTGACCCGGTAAAGAGCTTTCGAGTTGTTGGCGTTGACGAATAGGTCGCCGTGTGCGAACAGGAGTCCTCGACACTCTTTGAGTTCATCATCAATCGTCTCGACAGATACGACCTTCGCACCGTCCTTCGACAACGTCATTCGCAACAAACCCTGCTGTTCTTTTGCAATGACAACCCGCCCCATCGGGTCGAAGGACATGCTAACCCACGAGTCCTCACCCTCCTGTGCCTTTCGGACAAGTTGCAAATCAAAATCTGGGACCAGTGAAAACGTACCCACATCGGTACTCAGATCGGTCCCCAATGCCTGCTTCCACTGTTCATAATTCTCGACCGATGAGATGCCAACCTGTCGTCGCGGGGTGATCATCAGTCGAGAATCCACGCGTCCTTTTGATACGACCGACCCGGCTGTCGAGTCGACCTGTTTTTCATCGTCCACTTTCTGACAGAGCCAGCGTTGGTCTGTGCCGAGAGTCTCTAGGCCGTCCGCGGTGTCCAACACCAGCAGTCCCCAAAACGCGGAGGGCCCATCAGCGTTACGAGCACGGACATCCAGCTGATGCGTTCCCGTCCCCAAACGATCAGTCAGATCGACCTGAACCACAGGACCATAGGGCGCCGAACGAGCAATCCACTTTCCGTCGAGGAAAACCTCAATCCAAGCCGATTCCGAACCGAAGCGGAACACCGCTGATGTGGGGATGGTCGCAACCTCGAATTGACGGTGGAATCTCACTTCGACGCCAGCCACGCCTGCGTCATCATGCCAGATCCACTCGGCGACCGTTTCGCCTCGGCCCGGACTATTCCACGAGATCGCTATGCATAATATCGTCAACCCAAAAAGTGTTGATCGACCCATTTGACTTTGCGTTCGCATGCTGTTCCTCATTGGCAGCGGCGGTTTTGGTGCGCGCCGTTGTGGCTTATACTAATTGAGCCGTGACATAAGCCTTAGCCCACCCATTTGACTATCCGCTCGCAGGATTCGTCCGATGCGTAGGCACTAATTCTCACACACAAATTGCCTCATTCCAACCAGACAATCCTTCTTCCCGAACCCCGAGAATCCTACCATGTCAAAACAGCTCGTTCGACTCGCCGGTACCGTCGCGCTGATATTGTCCATCTGCCTCAACGTGTCTGCCGCCGAGCGAGATTCGATCCGTTGGACGATCAAACAGCTGACCGTTGACGGCAATGAAGGGATCGATGTGGCTGACTTCGACAAAGACGGCAAGCTGGACGTGATTGCCGGGCGTTCGTGGTATGCGGCGCCCGAGTTCGTTCCGCGGCCGGTACGTACCATCGAGGATTGGAATGGATACGTCGAGAGCAACGGCGATTACGCCTATGATGTCGACGGCGACGGCTGGATCGACGTGATTGCTGGGTCGTTCCGCCCCACAGAGGTACATTGGTATAAAAACCCTGGCAAGAAGTCGCTCCACTTAGGAAAGATGTGGCCGAAACGGCTCTTGGTTGATACCGAGACGAGCACCAATGAAGGACAACTCTTTCAGGACATCGACGGGGACGGAAGGCCCGAGTGGATCGTCAATTCATGGACCAAAAACGTGCCCATGCACATTTGGAAGCTGAAGAAAGAGGAACGTGCCACGGCGCAAGGCAAGTCAGAACTGGTGCCGACGCTCAAGAAGATCGTCATCGGAACAAAAGCCAATGGTCACGGACTGGGCATCGGCGACCTCAACGGCGACGGGCGAACAGACATTGTTGTTGGCCAAGGCTGGTACGAACAACCAAAATCAAACGGCCTCGCAGGCAATTGGACATTTCATGCCGACTGGGATCTTCACGCTAGTATTCCAGTGATCGTGCGCGATCTAGACGGTGACGGACGAAACGATTTGATTGTTGGTCAGGGCCACGATTTTGGCCTTCATTGGTGGCAGCAACAGCCGTCCGAAAATGGAACGTTACAATGGAAGAAACACCTGATTGACAGCACATTCTCGCAACCGCACTGTTTGCACATGGCTGATTTGGACGGCGATGGAACGGACGAGCTGCTCACGGGGAAGCGGTACTACGCCCACAACGGCAACGATCCCGGTGGACAAGAGCCTCCATGCCTTTTCTACTACCAGTGGAACGACAAGAGCCAAGAGTTCAGCAAGCACATCATCGACAAAGGGGTTGTTGGCACGGGTTTGCAAATTCGCACCGCCGACCTAAATGGTGACGATCGGCTGGATATTGCCGTGGCCGGTAAAAACGGCACGTTTGTCGTGTTCAATAACGGTACAAAATAGAGCTCGATCCATCACTTTGCTCGCTATTTGTACAGGTCCGCGTCGGATGGACCGATGATCCCAGCGATCCACTCTTGGTAGCTCGGGGCAGGTTTGCGTCGGTCGCGCGACGTCTGCGTCCCAGGAGATCTGCCGTTTCACCCCGCGACGGTGGGCGGCCGCAACCGCCGCATTTGGGGGCCAGATCGTTGTGATCATGACGATTACGCTGGTCAAAATCAGCAGATGGGCGACAAATCGAACCCGCGTGGCGACTGTATCGTTGCTTGCGTCCTAGGCTTTAGTGGACGGTCTATCGTCAATATCACTCATAGCCAAAAAAGCAACGAAACAATGGAGCAAGGAAACTCTAACGCGGTATTTGGTCGTCGTCGCCATGCCCGTCCGTCAAGTTCTTCGGACCAGAATGGCCGACTGATCGACCCTCGCGACGTCCTGCGGATCCTGTTTCGGCACAAGTTCAAGGTTATCTCATTCTTCGTCTCGACGATTACAGTCGCGATACTCGGAATGTGCCTACTGCCGAAGACGTACACGTCGGAAGCACGGCTCTATATCAAAGTCGGCCGCCACTCGGTTGGCGTCGACCCTACGGCCAATCTCAATAGCAGTCTGCAAATCCACGAATCGCGAGAAAACGAGATTCGTTCCTTGATCGACTTGGTGAAGAGCCGAGTCATCTTGAAAACGGTTGCCGAGCGAATTGGCATGCATGTGATCCTTGTCAGCAGACTGAACGCAACAAGGGCCGACGTAAGAGAAGACGATCCACGAGTTGTCCTGCACCGCGCGATCAAGAAACTGGATAAAGATATCAGCGTCGGCGCCGGCAAAAAATCCAGCGTGATTACGGTAAGTTGCAAAAGTCACTCAGCAGAACTCTCCCAGAGAATTGTTACCGAACTGATCGATGCCTATCGAAATCATCACTTGAAAATCAACAGCACAGATACATTTCAGTTCTTCAGCAAGCAACTGAAAATCATCGAACAAGAGACTCGTGATGTGGCGGCCAATTTGGCCACCTTAAAGTCAAAAATCGGCTTTACATCGCTCGTAGGACAGCAGGCAATTCTCGAAAGGGCGGTCACCGATCTCAATCGTGAAATGCAGATGTTATACGCGGACATGTCGGAAGCGGAAGTTCGATTAGACAGATTAAAGGCAGCCCATCCCGAACTTGACTTGGCCCATGCCATGATCGGAACCCAGCTTACATCGACCGCATTGGACAACATGCGGCAGGAACTATACCGCCTACAGATCAAGAAGCGCAGCTGGGAGAGCCGGTACGAAACTGAGCATCCGGCCATCAAGTCGATCAATGCTCAGCTAGCCAACTCTGAATCCGATCTGCGTCGTCAGGAATTGCTGATCGCTTTCTCGACGCTGGAGGCCTTTAAAGCTAGGCGAGAAAGTCACGAACGCAGCTACAAACAAGCCAGCGAGAAGCTTCATCTACTCAACAAGCACGAATCCACAATCAGACAATACGAAGAGCGGTTGACGATCTTCAAGGATCGACACCAGTCGACAGCCAAACGGATGGAAGAGTCACGGCTGGCTGAAGAATTAGACGCTCAGAAAGTCTCCAATATCAAAGTTGAACAGCCGGCGTCCTTCGTGCCGAAACCGACCAGCCCGAAGAAATCGCTGATTCTCATTTTGGGACTGTTGGCTGGCGGATTTGGCGGACTGTCGTTGGCCGCCACATGCGAGTTGCTTGACCATTCCTACAAGACACCAGAGCAGCTCGAATCGAGCCTCAATCTGCCTGTATTATTGTCCGTCCCCCACATCGTCGGACACGGATCGCCGCTGATGTAATCGACTGGGTCGCACATCGCAAAATCACTCATATACAGCCCGAATGCGGAAGACAATGCATAACCAAGAACTCCAAAACACCGATGAATACTACAAAGTGCTGTACCAACGCATGCGCACTCTCTTGACCGAACGAGATGGAGCAGCAGTCGGAGTCACAAGCTGTGTTCATGGCGAAGGAGTCACGACGATTGCCTCGCAACTGGCACAGGTCGCTGCGTTGGAACAAGATCGCCCCGTGCTGCTGGTCAATGCCAACGTACAGGACGCCTGCAGCGAACGAGGACTCTCTGACATCCTGGCGGGGCACCAGTCGGTTGATTCCGTCGACCCCGACAACGTGATTTGCGCCACTTCGGTACCGCACGTTTCTCTGTTGCGCTCCGGAACGACCGTGGTTGGCAACTCCCATTGCACAGGCGATCGCTTCAAACAAACCGTCAGCGAACTTCGCAAGACTTATCCCTGGGTGTTCGTCGATCTTCCTCCGGCCGGTGGACTGAACGACTGCCTGACTTTTGCATCCGGTCTCGACGGGATTCTATTGGTCGTCGAAGCCGAGCGTGTCCGCAACCAAGTCGTACGTCGGACCAAGGAACAGCTGCTCCAGGCAGGTGCCATCCTGTTAGGAGTCGTATTTAACAAACGTAAGAACCACGTCCCCGACTGGCTATACCACCGTCTTTGATCCTTGAGGCGCTCTCGATGTCCGTTTTTTTTCCCTTTTTCGGCTGGATTCAATCCAATCGCCAACTGGCCGAATCGGTATGTACCGAACCAGTGTTTCGCGCCATCGTTGCGAGGGAACAGCGGCGTTGCAACCGTACTGGAGGCATGTTCGTCCTGGTCGCATTCCCAGTGGGAACCGCCACGAATCAAGCAACCCACCATGAGTTAATGACGTCACTGAACGCTCGCTTACGAGCCACCGACGCGGCTGGGTTGATCAATGGCCAAACCGTGCTCATGCTCCCAGAGACGTCTCCCGTCGGTGCCGAAATGGTGGCCAAGGAAATCTGGGCTCAAACTTCACTCGAACCGAATCCACAGTTTGGGATCTTCATATTTCCAGAATCCGTGCAAGATCCAGTAGAGAGTCCTGCGGCGATTTCCGCGCTACTCGACAAGTCGCCGGACAAAGTTGAAGAGACAGGATCTGTCCATCAGTTTTCCGCCTGCCCGTTGCCGCGATGGAAACGTGCATTTGACATTGTCGCCTCTTCCCTGGGAATGTTGCTGGTAAGTCCAATCATGCTGGCAGCCGCCGTGGCAATCAAGTTCACCTCGCCAGGTCCGCTGTTGTTTACTCAACTTCGGACGGGACATGGTGGACGTCGGTTCAAGATCTACAAACTAAGAACCAT
>DUDC01000150.1 GCA_012959465.1 Planctomycetaceae bacterium | reverse complement strand
GCTTGATGCGGCGGCTCGATGTAGTCTTCAAACCTAGTTGCACCGGCACGAGGCCGGTGAGGTAAAGATTGGCGGCTGAAACAAGAGCATCATTTGGTTGGAATTTCATTCAACGTGTAGAACGCCTTTACATGGACGAGTTTTTCCAACTTCGTAGCTGAGCGGATCGGTTGCAGATCGAATTCGTGCACGTGTCCCTGAACCAAACCGTCGACCTGCAACTGAACCTGTAGACCATTTTCGGAAACGGTCGCTTGCCGTACTTGAGGCTTCGTGTGGTCGACTTCCGGACTGCCATAACCGGCTTGATAGATGTGTGTGTACGAACTCAATGAGTACGACTCGCCTTGGGATGCGATGTCTCGGTCGACTGGCTTCGTGAATGTGACCAGGAATCCATCCGACTGTGCGTTGATTTCTTTGATCTCGAACGGAGTTTTTCCGGTCCAATCGAGACGCTGTACGGCGTAAGCGCGAGGTCCGCGTACCGGCCAGCCGCGATTGGTGCCGCCGACGATCAAGTCCCCTTCAGGTGTGAACTGACAGGCGAGAAGGCCCGTGGCCAGACCCTCGCGAAAAGGATAGCAGGCTCCCTGCCACACGCCATTCACTTTTTCAGTCGTCGCCCGCATCACCACGCTAAGGCTAAAGTCTCCGATGAAGATCTGGTTTTGAAATGGCCCGAATTTTCCCTGGCTACGATCGACGGTGAAGCCGGATATGGACCGTCCCATCTTTATGTATGGAAAAACGACCGCGTAAGGAACCAATTGTTTTACTCTCTTGCGCTCGACCATCAGCCGCGATCGGGTGTTGGGTGCGATTGGTTCAGGACCTAATTCTGGAGCCAGTTCGTACCATTTGAGACTGGCTGGATGCCCCATGAACCCACCCGACTCGAGGACTTTCAAAGAGCAGGATCCATTCCAGGGCCCTTGGCTCTCGGCGTAGAACATCACGCCATGCTCGTTGGGGCCGATTCCACACGGGCTGCGAATTCCGGCGCAGACGGGGATCGTCTTGCCTTCTGGAGTAACCTTCACACACCAGCCCCGAAAGGGCTCGTCCGATTGATATGACTTCGAGAGACAGAGTGCGACCCAAACGTTACCCTCGGCGTCCAACTTTGAGCCGAAGGAGAATTCGTGATAGTTACGAAAACCCCAGGCGTCACTCAACGTTGTAAACCGATCACCGCGGCCGTCGCCATTTGTGTCACTGATCCGAGTCACCTCGGTTTGTTGTGTTACAAAGAATGCACCATCTTTGTACGACAGTCCCAGAACTTCATCGAGACCACTCGCGAAACGTTGGAAACGAGGACGCGGATTCTCGTCAAAGGCGCCGCTGACCAGCAAGATTTCACCACGGCGAGTGCCGATCGCCAGTTGGTGATTTGGCAGCACTTCAAAACTACCGGCTTCCAAGGCCAATTCTTCCGGGAATGGTAATTCGACGATACGGTAGTACTTTGCCTCTTCCTCTGCTGTGTTCCAGTATTCGCCCAGCGGTTCCGCAGCGCTCCGTCCCGCCATTGCCAGCAGCGCGATGATTGAAAAATGCCCTATGCTGCGAGCTGGCCATAATTGTGCCATGTTGCAAAAAAGAAATTTCCCGTACCGCATCACATTCTCCTACCAAGCGTATTCAACGACGAGTGTAGATTTTCCCGCAGGGATGTCTAACGGTACGATGAGCCGTTTCCCGTCGGGAGCGTCTTCAATCTGAGCCTTACTATTGTCATCCAATCGTATGTTCAGTTTGTTGTCGATTAGAAATGAATTCTCTCCAGCCACGGCAATCGTCTTGCCGGTTGCGACTCGAAAAATCACACCGTTTCGCCCAGCCTTTGACTGGAAGGTCAAAACCCGTCGTATTTGCGTACTGTTGGTCGCGTTGTTTACAACGTCTATCGAATAGTCTTCGACATCAACATTATCAAACCGATACATGAACGTCGGTCGTCGTTTGTTGTCAAGGAAGTATCCAGCGAAGGAGTGATGCGGCGGACGCCCCTTGTCGACTTGCCAGGGCTTGGACGCATCATCAAGTTCCGGTCCGGCCGCGAAGTGAAACTGGTCGGTGCCGAGCGGGCGGACCCTACCATGACCTTGACTGCGCCACACGCCACCAGGGTCGGCGAATTTGCCTTTCCAGATCATCGCCAGCCGCATTTGTTCGGCGTCAAAGGCCAAGTTCACTTGACCGGGGAAACCAACGCCTATTCCCCGTTTGCCAATACCTTGGTAAGCGCGACGCAGCATCACGGCCTCGTGCGACGCCGTCAACTCGATCGGCTCGATGATCAAACCGCGGGGCGTCCGCGCCTGACGGCCGTCTAGCAAGTACTGCCATAACGCCTCGACTTGTCGCTTTGGATCGCCGTCCAATATCTCGTTTCGCATCGGCCGACCCCCAGGCCAATACGATGGCATGACCGTGCCGGGGCTGAAGCTCTGCGGGCTGGACATGTAGTGATAAAACCAGTCCTTCCGCAATCGGTCAGCCATTTCGGTCAATTCGACTGCTGGCATTGTGCGAGTGAACTTGAGCTGAAACGTGTGGCAAGCGATACAGTTGAGGCCCTTGTTGCCCACCAATTCTGAGCCGATATTCCTCATCTCTTTCTGATCCGAGAACGTGCCAAACGTGATGTCCGGCAAGGCGTCGGCGCGCTGAAACCGTTCGATCAAATCAACCACATTGTCCGTGCCAAACTGAGGCATGCGTGTCTTCATGTACGGGCGGATCGCTCGGCCGCTGACTAGCACCTCTCTCATCCACTTCGGGTTGAGTTTGGCACCGACGCCGGTTAGCGGCGGGGGAATGCGGCCTTGCGGTCCCAAGTTAGGATTCGTAGTGTGAAAGTACTCGTCCCTTTCGGCCGCTATGCCGCCCAGTCCGTCGCGCTGATGGCAGGCCAAGCAATTCAACGCTGTCAACGTTACATCGATCCGTTGGCCATTGGTTAGATTCTGCGGCTCACTTTGAATTGCCGCCACAATGGCCTTGCGTTGGGGCACGTCTAATTGATATCGAGGCCAGTTGCCCGAACCGTTCGAAAGACAACCCTCGTCGTTGCGCAACCGCGACAACGGCGTGAATCTCCGGCGGGTTTCCACGTCGCTGTGGCATTGAAAACACTGGAATCGTTGAAATAACTGTTTGCCTTCTTCAACAAGTGCACGGTCAATAGTGAAGCCGCCAGATCGTTGGTCTGCTGTGTCAGTCGCCTGTAACAGGTAGCTTGCCACATCAACAGCTTCCCGATGCGTCAGTTGCATGTTGGGCATTCGTCCCGACGGCCTAACTTCGTGAGGGTTTCTCAGTAGCGCAACCAGGCCGTTTACGTTGTATTTGTGATCCAGTTTCCCCAACGGCACGGATGTCGAAGAGAACAACTCCATAGCATTTTCGGTACGAGGTGAATGGCAGGCGACACACCCGACGGAATGGAATAATGCTTGTCCGCGGGCCACAGACTCCAATTCGACTGGCTGAAACTGAAACGTGTTTTCGCCGAGCGACACGACATAGTGTGTCATGGCTCGTGAGGCATCTCGTCGCGCCGCGTCCTCGAGTCCACTCATCATGTCTGGCATCGTCGTGCCGGGTTTAACGTGTAGGGGGTCGGCGATGAACCGCTCGATAAAACGAGGGTTGATCTTGCCACTTGCCCAGGCTAGATTCGTCGCCTGCTTATGAGGAAACACGTCACTTGGTACTTCACTGCGGTGGCAAGTTGTGCAATGAAGCTTGTCGAGCAACACCAAACCTCGCAGGTCGTCACTCAAGACGCGACCGGCGGATCTTGGAATCGTCGGGCCAGCATCTTTCGCCGTCTCGGTCAGGTCGATCATGTACTTGACCAAGTCAAGAAACTGTTGCCGATTGGACAGTTGGTCGACGAGATTGTCAGGCATGGATGACGTCTTACTTGGTAGAATCTCCTCAACGTCAGCTCGTGCCAGCGTGAGCAGACGACCCTTGCCAGCATCCGCCGGCTTTCCGAGCACACGTAACACGAGACCCTGCGGGTCTTGCTTGATAATTCGCCCCGCGAAGATTCTGGCGTCTGCTGTCACCACCGTGACCGACTCGAATCCCTTCACAATCGTCTTTGACGGTTCAAGCAGCGACTCCACTAAATACTCGTCCGTGGCCATTTCGCCCAATTTTTTCAGGTCGGGTCCCAGAAGATTCTGGTCACTGGAACCGTGGCAATTCACACAGCCTAGTTTTTCCTCGGGAAACAGGATTGCGCCGCGAATGGCATCACCGTTTACTCGGGCAGCCTTGGCAAGGACTTTTGCGCCCTCTTGCTTCAACTTGTCTGTGAGCGACTGCGCCTGAAGAGGTCTGCCCGAAACCACAACGGCAACTAGCAGCAGGGTGAAAAACAGCAGGCGCATTGCTGCGTTACAAGTTCGTGTTAGGTAGGCCATCTAGTTATGTCCGAATGCGACTCAATTGTTCGTGATAGATTGGTAGCGATGAGATCAAAAGCGGTTCTGGCTCTATCGTGTCGGTTTAACGTCGATACAGTATTTCCCCACCGATCACCGTCATGTCGACTTGGGCGGAAAGGACCTTGTCTGCGTCGATTGTCATGATGTTCCTTGACAATACAACCAGGTCTGCCAATTTGCCAGCAACGAGCGAACCTTTCTCGTCTTCTTGAAATGCGGCGAAGGCGGCATCTAACGTGTACGAACACAACGCCTGGCGACGGTCCATCGCCTGTTCGACATGAAACACGTGACCGTTTTTCATTCGCCGGGTAATGGCAGAGTAAAAGCAAGCGATCGGATCGACTGGTTCGACCGGAGTGTCAGTCCCATTGGCGATCACCGCGCCCGATTTCAACAGACTCTGCCAAACATACGCACCAGATTGCGATCGACGATCTCCTAAACGCGTCGGGACAAACGGCCCATCACTTGTTGCGTGATTGGCTTGCATCGAGGCGATAACTCCCAACTTGCCAAACCGAGGAATGTCCGATGTCGCGATATGTTGGGCGTGTTCGATACGCCAGCGCAGTGGTCGTCCATTTGCCCTTCGAACGTATTCCTCATACAGATCCAGCATCTCCCGATTTGCCCGGTCGCCAATCGCGTGTGTGCAGAGCTGTAGTTCATGCTCAAAGGCGATCTCCGCGGTTTTGCGAATGGTCTTTATGGGCGTGACGACAAGACCTTGGCTGCTGGGTAGGTCCTCATACGGTTCCAATAACCAAGCGCCATGGGCGCCAAGTGCTCCATCGAACATCTGTTTTATACCGCCGATGGTCAAGTGATGATTGGCAAACTCGCGGTACTTGAGCAGCGAGGGAATTTCACTGCGGAGCACCGAGTTGCTAGTTCGCAACATCAACCACAGCCGAATCTTCAACCGTCCCCGTTCGATTAAATCGGCGAATTGTCGAGCAGTAGCCGGTGACACTCCGGCATCTTGAAAACTGGTAATGCCGAAGCGCAGACATTCTTGTTCGGCCAGATGGATGCTGTCTTTGAACTCGCGGTCAAGTTCGCCAGGAGAAAGATCCTGGCGATACCTTGAGTAGGCGCGCTGAATTAAACTCTGAGCCGTCTCGCGGAAAACTCCGACCGGTGAATTCATCGAGTTGCGGAGGATCTCTCCGCCCCGCGGGTTTTTCGTGTCGGAGTCAATTCCCGCCAAATCCATGGCAAATTTATTCGCCAAACAAAGATGCCCGCTGCGGTGAATCAACAGCACTGGGTTGTTGGGCGTCACGGCACTCAAGTCGTCGTGCAGTGGATATCCTTCGATGTTTGGCTGTGGTTTTTCCTTCCAAAGAGATTGATGCCAACCTCGTCCGATGATCCAAACACCACGGTCAATGTGCTCGACTTCACTGGCAACTTTGGACACGACGTCTTGCCATGACTCGGAGTCCATTAGATCGAGTTCCGAAAGAAACTTGCCCAGCCCGAGGAAATGGCCATGTGATTCGATAAGTCCCGGTACCACAAGTCGACCCTCAAGGTTGATTACTTTCGTGGTCTTATCGATGTGCCGTTCAATTTTCTCAAACGTTCCTACGGCAAGAATGCGGTCATGTCGAATTGCGATGGCAGTGGCTGTCGGTCGCTCTGCGTCCATCGTTTCGATCATGGCCGAGCGGAATACAAGCGTTGCTGTCGAACTCGGTTCGAGCGCCACAGCCACATCGAGCGACAAAATGAGCAGCAGCAAGCCCAGAATTGAGCGAAATCGGTGCAGTCGTTCGACTCGCATGGGCGTTGACTCCTCCGTGGTGTTTCCAGCAGGTCTGCTGTATTGCCGTGTCGGCGTACAATATACGGGTTGATTCGCGGGTTCGTAACCCGAAGCGTTAGCGAGGGATGAATCGAACAATCAGCTTGGTGCTCGCTCACGTTCCGGTTGTTGCGACCGGCTTAGCACGAGACCGTTACTTCTTGCGAGTCACGATGACTTGGTACACACCTCGGCTCTTTTCCGACTTGAGTACCGCGTGCAGTCGAGTCTCTCCCCCGTCGTCTCGAATGTTGCGAAAGCGGCACGAGCTACTACCGGCGGTGACGTTCACCTTGTTGACTTGCGTACCGAAGGTCAACTGAGCCATTTCGTCAGTGTTGTTTGGATCGAACAGACACTGGATGTCATACATTCCGGGTTCGGCATGAAGTTCCCAGAAACCTGTCGAGTTTTTATCCCAGGTACCGCCGCGCCAGTCTTGCCTTGTCAGCACCGTCGGGTTTTCGTGTTTCGTGCCAACGTGAATCCGTGGCGGAGCGTAGTTGTTGTGGCGAGTTGACGAAACATCGTCGAACCAAGCATCATACGTTCGTTTGAGTCGCGCGACGACTTTTGGTTCGTCTTGAACCAAGTTTTGGGATTCCAGCGGGTCATTGTTAAGATTGTAGAGTTCGAAAAGTGCGTCACCAGTGAATCGTTCTTTACCAAAGCCACTGGCATGCAGCAGCTTCCATTGCCCGCTGCGGATCATGAAATTTCCATATCGGACCGGCTGATTACCGCGGTGCGATTGAATCACAACGGAACGATCGGACCAATCGACTGGTTCGCCAAGCAACACGGGTAGCAAACTTCGTCCGTCCAAGTTTAGACCCGGTGGCACTTTGGCCTGACAGGCATCCAAAATCGTCGGCATGATATCGATATGTGCCGACAGCTCACCGCGGGCGTATCCCGCTTGGAGTCTGGCTGGCCACTGGACCCACAACGGTGAACGTACGCCACCCTCGTAGACGTTGGTTTTCATTCCTCTCATTTTCCCAACGTATCGTCGCGAATTGGGCCCATTATCCACCATGAAGATGACGACCGTGTTCTCGGTCAATTGCAGCGACTCCAATTTTTCGAACAATCGACCCACATTCGTATCGATGTTCGTAATCATGGCAGCGATGCGAGCCAACTTGTCGATCTCCGCCTTCAATCGGTTTGTTTTCAAATCTGACAGGCCGATCTTGAGCAGTTCATCCTGTTTTTCCATATAGTGTTTGCGGAGGTCTTCGGGCACATCGTGAAATGGGCCGTGGGGAGCGTTTGTGGGCAAATAGACAAAGAAATTGCGTTCGGCCCGATGAGTCTGTTCGATGAACTCGAGGGCCGCATCAAAATAGACATCCGTACAGTAACCATCGGTTTGTACTTTCTTGCCGTTGCGAAAAAGGACCGGATTGGTGTATCGCCTTTCGTTCTCGGGTGGGTCGGCGGGTTGAGCCAGACCGCCGCCGCGAAGTACTAGCGACTGTTCGAAGCCCTGATCGAGAGGGCGCATCGGATAGCAGTCACCCAAATGCCACTTGCCAAAGATGCCGGTAGCATAGCCGGCTTCGGCCAAAATCTCCGCAACAGTAATCTCGGCGGGGTCCATCATTGAACGGCCAAGCCACGTATCAATACATCGCGTGCGGTAGTTGTATCGCCCTGTCATCAGACAAGCACGAGTTGGCGAGCATACTGGGCTCACATAAAACGTCGACATCGACGCACTGCGTGTCGCCATTGCGTCGATATTGGGCGTCTCCATCACCGGATTTCCCAGGCAACCGAAATCACCAATGCCCTGATCGTCCGTCATGATCAGGACAACATTCGGACGGTCGGCCGCAACGCATGGAGCAGCGGTCGTCAGCACCAGAATACAAAGGGCGGCGAGAATTCGTTGAGGTTTTCGATGCATAGCAACTGGGCTCTCGGGTGGTAATCGGTGATAACGGTTGGGGGGTGACCTAGAACAATGCCATCCGACCATTTTATCCAACAGCGGCGCAGGATTGGAAACAATTTCCACCTTGAAGTTGATGTTCGCACGGTCTTGATTGCCGTACAGTAGACCAGTGTGTAAGGATGTCTGGAATGGCCGTAGTATTTTCATCGGAGATCGAACATGAATTGTTTTGAACGCGGCGTTTTGAAATCGCTCCTGATGCCTTTTTTGGTCCTGACGATGACCGGTGTGGCGGCGGGTGAGTCTCCGGCTAAATGGGCCGAAAAGAACATCGAGTCTCTCATTCCGCTCTACGAGCACTTGCACCAACATCCGGAGCTATCCTATCAGGAAAAAGAAACGGCGAAGCGGCTTGCTAGCGAACTGGAAAAGGCCGGACTTGACGTCACTACCGATGTCGGTGGACATGGGGTCGTCGGTGTTTTGCGCAATGGCACTGGAAAGGTGTTGTTGATTCGCTGCGACTTGGACGCGTTACCGATCACCGAAGCGACGGGCTTGGACTTTTCCTCTCAAGTTCAGGTCGAGAATCCGACCGGTAGTGGCACTGTTGGCGTGATGCACGCTTGTGGTCACGACGCGCACATGAGCAATCTAGTGGGGGTCGCGAGGTTCATGGCGCAGCACGAAGAGGATTGGCAGGGCACTGTTGTCTTCGTGGGGCAACCGGCTGAGGAACGTGTGGGCGGTGCCCGCGCAATGTTGGACGATGGACTTTACCGTCGTTTTGGCCGACCGGATTTTGCCCTTGCCTTACACGTCAGTCCCCAACTGGCGGCAGGTACGATTGCTTATCGTGGTGGTTTTGCGATGGCCAATGTCGACAGCGCCGACATTACGGTGCGAGGTGTCGGTGGTCATGGTGCATACCCCCATACGACGGTTGATCCCGTGGTCCAAGCAGCGCAGTTGGTGCTTTCGTTGCAGACGATTGTCAGTCGCGAGGTGAATCCAATTGAATCAGCAGTGGTGACTATCGGATCGATTCACGCTGGTTCCAAGCACAACATCATCAGCGATCAGTGCCACTTGCAGTTGACAATTCGCAGCTACTCGCAGGACGTTCGAAAGCAGGTCTTGGCCGCGATCGAACGCAAGGCCAAGGGAGTCGCAATGGCTGCTGGTGCGCCGATGCCAACAGTCAAATTCACCGAGGGTACCGACGCTGTGTTTAATGATGTCGACCTTGTCGAGCGGCTGGTGCCGGTCTTTCGCCGATCTCTCGGCGGTGAAAATGTCGTCGAGGCTCCTCCGACGATGGGCGCTGAAGATTTTGGTATGTACGCCCGTGATGGTGTGCCGATCCTGATGTTCCGGCTAGGCTCCATTTCCCCAGAACGTCTCAGCGGGCTCAGCCGACCGTTATCCCTGCACTCCCCTTTGTATTATCCCGATATTCGTCCGACGTTGGTTACCGGTGTCACCGCGATGAGCTCTGCAGCACTTGATTTACTACGGAAAAACGACTGATTGTCACGCTAACACAACAAAAATGACGATGACCATTCGCGCCGACCCTGGAACGAATGGCCAACGTCAGCGAATTAGCCGGTCGTGGCCGCGACCAACCTCGCCCTGCATAGCCGTTCACACGGCTATCTTCTTCGGATCGGTTGGCGATCGAATTGCCCCGGTACTCTGGGAAGAATCTCACCGCCATTGAAGGTCATCATCGACTTGACGATTGTCCGGTCGACAGCGTTGAGTTTTCTTGGCATAGAATGCACAACGCCGTCGCAGGCCGAAACAATTCAATGGTCATCACTACCGAAACGAATCACATCGCCCTCAAACTGCGTTTCTAGAAACGTCTCTGGATTGAATTTGAGGTCCTCGGGACTTGTCCAGACCACCGCATGACCGGAGTTCACCAGCGAGATCGTATTCGATGTGCCATCGCGGAATTCGCTTATCCGACGGCCGTTTTCGGCTGGACCCGCTGGGAAGGCTGCTGCCTCGCCCTCCACGGCCAAGACTCGCCGGTGGCGTGAATTTTGCGTTTGGTGTTCATCCACATCGACAAGCATGAGTTGCTCAACACCAGGTCGTTACTCTGGCGACTCGACAATGATCTCGATTCCGCAAATGATCGCCGGTAACTCGGACTTGTTTTCAAAGCGGAGGACGATCTTCCCGTCATCGCTCGCGACGGGGAATTCTCGCGAGATCGATCGCAAGGCTCCACCGGCCTGGTCGACGATGTCAAAGTCGGTCAGCACCGATTTGCCCTGTAAGGTCACGTCAAAGAGTCGTTCACCTTTGCCGATGGGTTTTGGTTCCATAAACAGCATGCGCACGATCAGTTGACTTTTCGGCTTCGATTGAATGCGGATTTCCTTAGGGCCGATGATCCCGGACGCGGCGACCCATTTCAATGTGCCCGCATCAAGTTGAGAGGAATGGAGACGGAAGGATTTCGGCGTCTTGGGAACCATGGCGACGTCGATTTCATCCGATTTCCCGCCAACGCTCGGTACATCCACCCAGAGCGTACCCTCGTCCGAACGCCGATCACCGGGTGCTCCTAAGTTGATTCCGAGACGATCATTGGATCGGTCTCCGCCAAATGTCCAAAACTCAACATCGGGCATATGGATCAGTGCCAACGACGTTTGATTCTGATAAGCGCAGCTACATGTTCGCGTATAATCGGGCGCGTTCAATACGCCATTCGCGGGAATCAGATTGTTGGTACAACTCGAACGGAATCCACCGAAGTTTCCCGTTCCTGAGTCACCAAGCAGGTCAAAGAACCCGGCAGCCCCGGAACGAAACGTCAACATATTGGGGCAACCGATTGCCGTGTTGCAACCATAGGCTCGACTGTAACGCCATCCGGTCGATTCTCCCGTTTGTATGTCGATCGCAAATCCGCCGCCACCGTTGGTGAGCAGCTGGTCGTCAAGAACAAGGCACGGGCCACCGTATTTCAGTTTCGATTGATTCCAGAGGACTTTGCCGTCAGAGCCTCGCAATGCCATGATGCCAACCCCCGTTTCGTCCTTGGCTCGATCACGGTAGGCGCTGCCAGCTTGAATGAGCATGTCATGTCGTGCCGAATAGTGCAAAAACGTGCCCGATACGTCTTTCTGTGTCTCCCAAATCGGTTCGCCTGATGCGAGATCGAGCGCGAGCAAAGTCGATTTTCCGGTGACCTTGAAACCGCGTCGCCGAATGACATCCAATTGTGCCGGCGTCATGCTGTCGATGCAAAACAACTTGCCAGCACCGATGACAATGTTGTTGTGACGGAAACTGAACTGACTGTCACGGCGCCACAGCAACTTACCCTGGAATCGGTCAAACACGACCAATCGTCGGCTTCCGGATCCATATCGATGAAGGCCCAGCGTTTCGTCGATTTGCGCTCGTGTTGCTTTCGATGTTGCTATTGGATTTGGCGGTTTGTCTCCGTCCGGTTCAGCTTTTGGAAACTTGATTTCAACCGGGGAAGAGGTGGCAATCAGGTAGTCGCCGTCGACACTAATGAAGCCCCAGTTTGGCGGTTCCTGCCCGGCGAGGGATTTCAATCGAAAAGTGCGAAGCGTTTCGCCTGTTGCAGCATCGAGATCGAGAATGTCAGGACCATAGACCACATAGACATGATCTGCCATTGAGACGTAATTGCTGCCGATTTCACCCGCACCGGGGAAATGGCTGGTCGTGTTGTAGTACTTACCCACGCCCGGAAGAGTCTTCTGCCACAACAGGCGACCCGTATAAACGTCGACCGCCCGCAACATATTAGCGCCCTCGATGATCAACCGTCCCTCGGCAACTTGCGGCGATGGGCCGTGCCCGTGCCTGGGCAACACATCCGCGTTGGATTGGCCTCCAAACCAGAGAACGCCCAAGGGTGCCTTCACGCGACGTTCGTTGGAAAACACCGTTTGCGCCGCGTTGGCATATTGATGCGTCCAGTCGTCCGCGTTCGCCAACCGTCCCGGGCGACGCAGCACAAAATGACCTATGTGTTGTTCCGCAACCGCTTGAGGATCATCAAGTTGGCCGACGAGTTGATTGACGTCGCTTTCGCTGGCGTTGCCCGCGAAGTACGCTGCACCGCCATAAGGCCGCAGCGCCTGGAAAATATTTTTGACCAATTCAGCGTTGAGCTGCAGATGTTGCACGACGATAATGTTCCCCAGATACGGCGGCAATGGGAATTGACTTGGCTTGCCCGTATGGATGGCAATCCGTGAACCGTAGAGGTCGAGCGCCTTCATTTCTGTTCGCATTGTCCCGACCAATTCTGCGTCGGGGTCAATGGCAATAATGTGTAGTTGCGTGTCCTGTAACAAATGCCGGATCAATTGTCCGTCACCAATTCCCAGTACAACCGCATAGCCCCCTTGCGAAATCGGGTCGCGTTTCAACGCGTCGGCTAGCTCATTGGGCTGTTGAGCGACTCGGGCGGCCCACTGCTTCCTATCCAGCCGCGTTGGACTCCAGTCGCGATCGCCGGAGTCGCGCAACTGGTCGAGACAATGAATTCGATGGGTCGAGTCCAAGAGAAATAGACGGTGGTCAGCGGCCAACGCCATCACAATTTCATTTTGATAGGCATGCGTCCAAAAGGGTTCCAGTGTTTGGCCTTCAGCGGCGATGTTGTAGGCGAGCATGCCGTGTTGTTTGGACCAACCGTAAATCTGAGTGCCAGCCTGGCATAACCACTTGTCGACTTTCTTGGCGAGTTTGAATCGACTTTTTTCCGCGTAGGTCAATGTCCAAGTAACCGTTGTCTTGCCTTTGCGGTCAGTTTCAGATACGTCTTCTACCGTACCAGCTGCCGAGGTGGTGTAAACCTCATCGGCAGTAGCGTAGACGAGAATTTGATCGCCAATGAATGTTGGGGCCGTGACCTTTAATAAGGGCTGACCGTTTTCAAGCCGATAGGAGAGTTTCGCGTTGGCGAAGTAGGCTTCACCTGTCGCCGACACTTCATGTCCACCGTTGCGTTTATCAAATTGAAAGTGCCTTAGATGGCCGAGCATCGTATCGTAGACAGCCGGAACTGAACGGCCGCCCGGCACGATCAGTGAATCGTTTACCGCTACGAGGTGCCCTTGCGGAACTACCGTGGCAAAGGATGGAGCGCCGTGCGGTTGTACTGTCAAATTCGTTCCGTCGCCGCCGTTCGTCCAAACAATGTCACCGGTCTGCGGATTGACTGCATGAATGAAGACGCCCATGAATGGCCAAATGCTGGCAGCAAAATAGACCTTCTTCTGGTGTAGTACTGGTCCGCCCCGCGCCGGCCACGTCGATATGAGTCGATGGTTGCCTAAAATGGGGCGATCGATGGGTCCCCCCAGTACTCTCCACTTGAGCGAGCCGTCTGCGGCCGACAGGCAATACAGATATCCATCATCGGATGTAAAATAGACGTTCCCGTAGCCGGTAACCGGCGCGAATCGGACCGGGCCATCGCATGTGAACTCCCATAGTTTCGCACCCGATCGCGTATCGTACGCGGTCAGCGAGTCGTATCTAGAAGACGGCACGAACATTCGACTGTCGGCAACGACCGGTTGGGGAACGGCATCAAACTGCAGTTTCGGTTGCGTCTCCGGCCAGGCCGGACGAGGTGACGGCAATTGACGAGTCCAGCTCGTCACGAGACCCGTGGGTAGGTCGTGAGGCGCGGCAGATCCACGTTGTGCGCCATAATGCCACATTGGCCAATCGTGGGAGCCGTGCGGCGGAGAATCTACATCGCCAGCACGAGCAGGCATTAAAGGAGAAGTGACGAAGGCGAGCAACAGGATGAGCGATTCGAGAATCGACAGGCGTCGTTTCATTAAAAAATCTCTAGCAGTTCGGGGCGGGCAATGATTGGCGGGTTGCACAATTCTAACTCGATCTCACTACCGATGGCGAGGTTGTATTCTGGTAATTCTCCGACAAAAACGGCGCTACGTGGCCGTTAACCCGCTTTTTCACACACTGAATTAATACCCGGAACGCTATTTCACGAAGAGACGTTTTGCCAGAACGCGCACCGCCTCGGATGAATGTTGCAAGTAGTGCTGCTCATCGACCCATTGTTGGGGCAGACTTCCCGTGTCGATTGCCTGCAGCAAGGCAAGGCTCCTCTGCTCCGTACGGTGCAGGCCCTCAATAGCAAGGGTTCGCAGTTTCACGGAAAGATGTGGTAATTTCTCGATCAAAATGCCAGCGACTTCCTTCGATTGCATATCGATCAGCCCGCTAAGGGCTCCCATTTGCAACTCGTCTTCGATGCCATCACGCAAGTAGCGTTGCAAATGTTGGCTTCGTTCCTTCCAGCCATCCAAGGCGATCATCCGTAACGCGTCGTAGCGTGTACCAGCGGATACCTCTTCTTCGTCGGCTATCGACGCCGCAAGTTCCAAAGCCCTCTGCCAACGCGCCGTTCCGTCGGGTACGCCCAGGACGATCTCAGCCAATCGATCGTTCGGCCAGATTCCAAGTGAACTTATTCCATTGATCACTCCGCCGCCGATGACCACCACCTGCCAATCATGCAAAGGTTCATCTTGATTAGGTAGGCTTGCGTCGAGTAGGTCGCGCAGCTCGCCTCCGTCGTTTCGTTTGCCGACGGCAATCGCCGTCCGCCAGATCCAGGGAATTCGTTGCCGACGGTCGTCCGCGTCGTCGATCGTGCGAGCCAAAAGAGTGACAATGGCCGGACCCTTTCCGGGACGACGGTCAATCACCTCCTGGCGGCGTTCTTTGGACTCTGACTCGTCGAGTAGGAAGGCGACGATTTTAGCCGTATTCTGCGGAAGTGAAACAGAGGACTCGTTCGTGTCTTGGAACTGAGTGGTCATTCCGGACGGAACCAGACGGAGTTCACGAAGGTCGAACAGTGCCTTTCGTCGAAGCGGTTCCTTGGATCGAATTGAGACCACGAATTTCCCCACCCGCAACATGGTAGTGCCGATCAGACGTGAACGATATCGGTTCCAACCGCCCGTCGCAGGGATCTCACCTCGAACGACAGTGTCGAGACCGTCAAGACGGAAGTGGTTTCCCGACGAACTATCGTCACAAGCGAAATCCAAATAGATATCGAATCGTCCGTCCCGCTCGACATCGACACGCCAAGTTACGCTATCGTCGTTCCCATGCCAGTAACCGATGTTGCCGAAGGGTTGCTCGAACACGATCTCTTGTCCTCGAATCTCGCCGGACGCAGCGATCAATCGGTATTCGCCCGATTCATTGATTTGGATTGTCTGAGGATGATTACCGGTGAACTGTTTGAAGGGGGCATCGAACCGCGAGACGTACGCCAGCACATCGGCCAAATCTCGAGGCGACAAGTCCCGCTCGAGACCTTCGGGCATGATGGATCGATCGGTGGAACGCAATTCCTCTAGCTCGCTGCGTAAAATGACATGTTCTTTGCCATTCGCCTCTTTCATTCGAATGGATGAAGATGTTTCTTCGGTGAGTAGGCCCGTCAGGATACGGCCGTCGTTGTCGACTGCCATCCACGAGATGTAACGCGCATCGACTTCGCGGTTGGGGTCGAGGACCTCTGCTAGTAACCAACGTGGATCACGGTTGGTCAATGCCGTTAAGTCCGGCCCGAGTTGCGTACCGTGATCATCCAAGCGATGGCACGAGGAGCATGATTTGCGAAACAGCATGCGGCCGTGATCAATATCGGCCTTCGTATTCATTGCCCGCTGATATTTGGCAATGATGGCTTGGCGGTCGGGCGACGTCTCGCTTTCGAAGAGCATGGCGGCAAGTTCTCGGACGGCGTGCTGGCGGTGTGTTGTGAGCCGCTGCCGGCGAGTGGCATTGAAGCTACTTGTTGCAATTCCGCCCTTTTTGACTTCGGAGAGCAGCCGTGGTGTCCAATCGTCCCGAGCAAGCAGCGCGTCGAGAATATCTTCGCGGAGCGAGGTCCCTACGTGGTCCCACCGCGAGAGAAGCAAATCGGCTGAAGTCGGCGCGACCGCTCGCGCCAAAGCGTTGACGGCCGCCTTCTGAACAGTGATCGTTCGGTTAGCCGTAATCAACTCCGCGATTTCCTTCAACGTCTGATCGCGAGAAGTACCAATGGATGGCAATAGTCCGCGAGTTGCTCGCCTTTCAGGTCGGCCGAGCAGTTGCAAGATGGACAACAGAGTCCCGTCCGCTTGATCAGGGTCAGTCAATAATCGAACCGCATCGCGATTCCACTTTCGCAGCTCTTGTAAGGTCTTGTCGTCCAACTTCTCAATTGTCCAATCCGAATGTTGATCTAGGGAACTGAGCAACTGTGTCAGGTCGACGAAACGTGAATCGTTCTTCAATTTTGCTCGTTTCAACACCGCGCGAAAGGCAGCTTCAATACCGCTGTCGCCGCCCAATCTAGCGGCTAGCGATACGAGCTGTGGAAATAGGTCTCCGGCCTTTCGGTCTATCGAGTTATAGGCCACCAGCACACCCGCCGCATTTGTTTGATTGATCGAGCTGAGGACTGCGGCCCGCAAGAAAATATCGTCACCGTCGGATGCGGCGATCGAAGCCAATGTCGTCACGGCGGCATTCTTGTTGCTGTACCCAAGTGTATAAGCGACCTGACGTCGGACCCGCGAGTTGTCGTGGCCAGACAACTTGATGACTTCGTCGAGTACTTGTTCGTCATTAAGGAAGCGTTCGGACAATCGAATCGCGTGGCGAACGACCTCTGGGTGATCGACATGAAGAGCATACAAGATGTCGTTTGCAACCAGCGCACCCATGCCGTCCAATGTGCAGAGTGCCTGCAATTTTCCCTGGGGCAACTTCGCTGTCCGAATTAACCTCTGTAGCGGAATGTGTGCAGTGACGGCTCCTCGCGCTACCAGCAGTTGCTGCGCCATGTCCCGTACCGTACCGTTCTGTTGGTCGATTTGAGCGACAAGTTCCTTGTCGTTCATTTGGTCCAGCCGCGGCCATCGGCGAGGAGTCTGGGTTTTGGGCAACAGTCGATAGATCCGTCCCCGCCCCCGCCCAGCAAACAGATCGAGTTCGGCGAGAGTAGATTGCGGTATCCATCTACGGTGCTCGATGACGTACCGGTACATATCGACGATCCAAATCGCTCCATCCGGTCCGGTCCTGACTTGGACTGGGCGAAACCAACGATCGGTGGACGTTAGAAACTCGCGTTCACGTTCGTTGCTTGGACGGCTACCCGTAAAACTCACTCCCTTAGGTGCTAGCGATAGCCGGTGCACGAGTTGATGCACCGGCTCGCACGTGAAAGCGTTGCCATAGTATTCGTCACCTAACAGTACATCTCGGTAGATCTCCAAACCACACGCCGACGTCGGTTGCCCGGGTGCGCCCGACAATTCGAATCGAACCAGTTCACCGTCGGGGATCAGCCTGTTGGCCCCCGGCCCTGTCGCGACTGCGACCGTTGTAGGTGGTGACGCGACCAACGTGTTTCGGCGGTGGTAACGGTCAGCCACGCTGTAATGCAACAGAAGGCTACCGTTTGTACAGCCGAACCAATCGCCCCAATCATTGCGGCAGCGCCCCTGCTGCGTGCGGCCCGTCGCGGGTTCGATGTCGTGTGACACTGGGTGGAATCGGAAATCTCGACTTGACAATTCAATTCGCTGTCCCGATTGGACGTTAGTGATCTGACCACCAAATAATCCTCCACTGCCGTGGATCCAATTATCGAGGCCGAGTCGCAGACTGTTGACCCGTGCCTGCGCGTTGCGAACTTCGAACCCCGTGTATATTTTCTCAATAGAATCCGCTTTGCCGTCACCATTGTTGTCGATAGCGTACAAAATGTCGGGCGCGTCACAGATCAATATGCCGCCGGGTTGAACTTTCACGTCAGTGGGAAACCTCAGGCCATCGACAAATGTCTCCGCCTCGTCAAACCGACCGTCACCGTCGGTGTCTCGCAACCAACGTATTCGTCCGGTCTGCTCAAACTTCTCGTAGACGTCGCGGCCATAATCGTTCATTTCGGCCACCCACAAACGGCCGTCCGGGCCGAAGTCAATAGCGACCGGATCGACGACGAGAGGCTCCGCCGCGACAAGTTCGATTCGAAACTCATTGTGAGTCGATAGACATCGAAGCGAACTCTGCGGCGATTTCGGCGGAACGCCTTGAGTTCCCGCACCGACGTGAAGTGATTTTGGTACCTGCCGCTTGACTTCATCGACAATCATCTGCTGTAGGCCGGGCTTCAGAGTGGCCGGCAAGGCAAAGTAGGGTATCTCGCTCCCACCTCCGTATCCGCCCTCGCGAAGCAATCGCTCAGACGGAATATAGCAACAGAAATCGTTGCAGTAGCCGTTCAGCCATATGCGGTCGCGATCCAATATTTTCTTTAGCTGCGACGAGTAATCAACGCAAACTTCACCCGCCAGGAACACGATCGACAACTCGTCGCCGAACGAAAACGTCTGGATGGGATAGTCGATAGCGCTGAGTAGCCGCTCGCCTTTCTTTAGTTTGGCGAGCAGTGTGGTGGCGTTATAGCCGACCGATCCGCCAGCGGTGACCAGTGTTTGGAGTTGGTCGACAGTGGGCGGGTCATTTAGCGGAAGCGAGATTCGCTGAAGTGTGGCCCGAGGCGAACCAGTGATTGGACGCAGAACAGTCGTCAACAAGCGAGCGACTTCGGTGGCGATTTCCGCTCCCTGTGACGCCGCGGTATCCGTCTTGTCGCCAGTCACTCCAGACGACGGGTTGGAATCCGACCCGCAGCCGATGGAGACAAGTGCCGTTGCTCCAGGTGCCGTGCGTTCGATCATCGCCGCTGCGTATCCGGCCCAGTCGCCGCTGATCTTGTTGAATGACAAGGTGACGCAGTGACACGCATAGCTGACGTAGATGGCACTCACTTTGCCGGTCGCGGCGTTACGTACGACCAGTGTAGGAAGGTCGTGATCAACCGGACCACCTCTTGTCCGGCGGTTCATCGCAAATTCAACTTTGCCGATGCCCCAAGAGAGCTTCGACGGCTCTCGGTTTTCGATCGCAACAGCGGCGACCTGTTCGATCTTGTCGGTCAGTTCTCGTGTATAACGATCAATGTGAATTTGGTGCTGCCGTGGGATCGGTTGACTGAAGATGTTGTCCGAAGCGCCGTTAACCTTTGGACCACAGTGGGTATGAGTGAAGCTGAGGGCGATCTGTTTTCGAGGGATTCCGAAACGGGCCTTCAATCGTCTCGCTACCTCGTCGACCATCGTGGTGCGAACGCCGAGGTTATCGACCGTTATGACCACCAGAGGATGGTTGTCTTCCCGCGAGATGGCAAGCGCCCGTGCATGTATTCGATGCGAGATGCCAGTTGACTCCTCACGTCGACCACCAAAACCGTTAAGGCGGATCGGGTAGTCTGGCGTGACATCAACACTTGCCACACCGACCGAAAATGTCGTCGCTTCCTCGCCCGTTGTGGAAGGAGGAAGAAACAGAATGGACAATACGAACGACGCTAATCTTAGTGCGGTTGAGTCTTGCATTTGTTCATCTTAGCTCTTTCTGGCCGGTGCTTGTATTTCCAGTGCCAGAATTCTTCAATGTGTGCCACTGGCTCCTTCAGTGAGTTTACGCCTACCGGCTGATTTGTCTTATAATGTGATCTCAAAAAGACTACCTTAGAATGCGTCAATGAGAACGACGTTTTCCAAACCGTTTAATACAGCGAGCACACATCATGCGGATCATGAATTCTCTCCTGGTAATTGTCTGGGGACCGTTAGCCACGGTAGCCGTCGAACCAAGTACTTATCCGACGACGATCGATCTCAACGACCAAAGTGAACGTCAGGTCGTGATAGACCGTGAGTCCGGGCAATATCTGGGTCACCCCACAACTTGTCTTCTCGAAGACGGTAAAACCATATTGTGCGTTTATCCGAAAGGCCACGGCGGAGGGGCCATCGTGTACAAGCGAAGCGCAGACGGCGGCCGGACTTGGAGCGACCGGTTGCCGACGCCGACCAGTTGGGGAACTTCCAAGGAAGTCCCTACGCTTCACCGAGTGATCGATCCCAGCGGTAAAAAACGCATCATCATGTGGTCTGGACTCTATCCGGCTCGGCTGGCCGTCAGTGAAAATGATGGCGACACGTGGAGTGAATTGAAGCCCGCTGGCGATTGGGGTGGAATTGTCGTGATGGGTTTCGTCGAAGCGCTAAAGACTGGACCGGGTCACTATTTGGCAATGTTCCATGACGACGGTCGGTTCTTTACCGAAAAAGGAAAACGAACGAGCACGTTCAAGCTCTTCAAGACACTTTCGCTCGATGGTGGGTTAACGTGGTCGTACCCAGAAGTCGTCTACAAATCGTCGGAAGTCAATTTGTGCGAACCAGGCTGTATTCGATCTCCAGACGGAACGCAGTTGGCCGTGTTGCTGCGTGAAAATGCCCGCAAAAAGAACTCCCACGTTATCTTCTCGAAGGACGAAGGCAAAACGTGGAGCGCGCCGCGCGAGGTGCCACTCGCATTAACTGGTGATCGACACACAGCCAAGTACGCACCAGACGGTCGACTGTTTGTTAGTTTTCGTTGTATCGCCCCTACATCAAAACGGGCAGGCCGCCCGTTTGAAGGTGATTGGGTTGCCTGGGTTGGCACTTGGGAAGACATTGTGCAGCAACGTGCTGGTCAGTACGTCGTACGCCTAAAGGACAATACAAAGTCGTACGACACGTCGTATCCCGGTGTTGAAGTCCTGCCCGACGACACGATCGTTACCACGACCTACGGCCATTGGGTTGCTGGACAGGCTCCCTACATCCTCAGCGTACGGCTGAAGCTGAGCGAGTTGGACGCGATCGCAAAACGGAAGGACTAACGTCGAATTCGAGTCCACAGAATCAGGCGGGTCAACGAGTTGCGGTCAATTCCAAATTGAATCGGTCGCCTGCCGCCAGAACATCGACTCGAAGTTTCCGCGCTGACTGAGGTGCTCCTTCTGCAACTCTTGTCAACTCCGCCCTACGCGCATCAAGGACGACTACGCTTCCTTCACCCATGACAACAAACTTGTTCTGGCGGACCACGATGGCCGTCCGTTCCGAGATACCGACACCGATGATTTTAGGGTGGTCGATGACGGCGCTCAGCAATCGTCCAAATCTCTGCCGCTCGACAAAATGCTGATCGATCACCAAGGTCGGGCAGAGCCCCAAGCCGGAAACGATTGGGGTGTTTCCGTGCTGTAGGCCCTGTTCTTTGGGCGAGGATGGGATCATCACTTTGGACATGACAGCGGCGCCGGCACTCGTCCCGCCGATGACGGCGCCGGATTGGTGTTTCTGGCGGACGGTCTCGGCAAGTTTGGCCTCGGTCAAAGCGTCAATTAACCGCTTCTGCTGACCACCGGGAAACCAGATCAGGTCGGCCGCTTCGATCAAATGTCGGGCAGCGGTGACGTCATCAAATTCAACGACATCGACTTGTTTCACGCCGCGCTCACGAAACATCTGGGCGGCCGACTGTCCGCGATCCGATCGACTGGATGCCTGGGGGAGAATGACCGTTCTCGCGGTCTCGCCGCCGGCCAATTCGAGCATTTTAGTCAGAACGATATCCGGCGTGCCCCCTCCCCCAACAACAACCAAAGGACCGGCACCGGCCGACTCGGAGATGGGCTGTTTCGCGGAAGTCGTCGCCGTCACGTAGAGCAAGAGGCAGGCATGCCCAAAGAGCATGAATGTGATGGGGGGCCGACGAGTCATGACGGTGGACGTCCTTTCTGGGACCTGTGCAGTGTTGAAGTCAATTGATTATAGACCGCTGGTGGTCGCAGATCACGGTCACTCGCATCTGGTGGTCGAATTGGTTATGGACGCCGTGTGACTCAGCGGAACTGCACACAAAATAGTTGCCTAGCTGTAGATGATTACCGTCGACCACGTGTTTACTTATAGGCTGGTTCCGTTCCAATCCGGTTGGCCATGTGCGACAATCGGTGACAAGTTAGACCCATTAATGAAGTGTTGGAGATCTCTCGGATGCGATCCAAAGTGTCGTGCTGCTCGTTGTTGTTGTTGTTGGCCAGCGGTCTTTGGGCATACGCCCAGCCCCCGGTAGGTCCGCCGAGGGGATTCGACCCTCAGCGACCCGGCCAACCGCCACGGTTGGATCCGATCTCCGAATTGTTGGATCGCGATGGCAATGGGGAGATATCGCAAGAAGAGATGTTGAAGATCGGTGAGATCCTCAAGGGACTAGACCGCAACCTGGACGGTAAAGTCGACAGTTTTGAATTGCCTCGGCCACAAGGTGGTCCAGGTGGTCGAGGTGGACCTGGGGGAGGCCGAGGGCGTCAAGAAACCAAATTGGTTGACCAATTCGACGCCGACAGGGATGGCCGACTAAATGATCCTGAGCGAAAAAAAGCTCGAGATTTTCAAGCGGAAAACAGTAGCAACGTGCAGAGGCGGGGACCACGCGGCCCTGGTGGCGGACGGCCGGGCGGTAGCGAAGCCCGACCCGGGCCAAAGGTAGCGCTGAGCGACGCCGAGCATTTTCCCGACGCGTCTCTCTATGATGGCACGGTGTTGCGGACATTTTTCCTCGAGTTTTCCAACGACGACTGGGAAAAGGAACTCGCCACTTTTTACCGCACCGATGTCATGGTTCCCGCACAACTTACTGTTGATGGGAAAACCTATAATTCGATCGGTGTTTCTTTTCGTGGCAACTCATCTTTTTTTGCCGTCGGTGAAGGCCAAAAACGGTCCTTTAATCTGACGATTGACAATGGCGCCGAAAAGGACCTCTACGGTTACCGTACGCTCAACCTACTGAACGCTCATTCCGACCCCTCGTTTCTACGTGAAGTGATTTACAACCACATCGCAAGACAATACGTCCCAGCACCCAAGGCCAACTATGTGCGACTTGTAATTAACGGAAAGA
>DUDC01000149.1 GCA_012959465.1 Planctomycetaceae bacterium | reverse complement strand
AAGATCGGTTGGCGATGTCCTACCGTCGCTATGCGAATGCGCGCCAACAGGTCGAACGATACGGCCAAAGGACCGTAGGCCGAGCGAAACAGTCGCTCGATATTGTCAGGAACGGATACGAGGCGGGGAAAGCGGATTACCTGACCCTACTCAACGCCCAGGAAACGTATGTCCAAGTCAGTCTCTCGTACCTTTCCGCCCTGCGCGAGCAACACGTGGCTGGGGCCATCATCGAAAATCAATTGCTAACTGGGAGTCTCGCCCCAAGGAGATACCGCTGAGGCAAACATCGGGCAAAATGGCCCAAGCTAAACGAGCTCGGCAACCCAGAAGTCGATACCATCAACCAAATTACGTCGATTGCGGAATCGGGCATACATCGACGGCGAAAACCAGCGGGCAATACTAAGATTGCCCGATTACGTGACGCGACCTATACTTGGAATGTCAACGTGTAAGGAACTGGTTCATGTTTTCCCGATCAATCTCGGTCTTGGTTATTGCAGCCGTGTTGGTGTGCCCTCTGTGGTGCGGCAGCAACGTCTGCTATTGCTGCCAGGCAGATCAGAGCAGTGCCGAACATTTTGGAAGTGGTGGCGGGTGTTGTTCGAGCGAACAACCAGTGGGCCGCGAACGTGGAGAGTCACCTCGATTACCCGTTAGATCCTGCCAGGGAATTTGCGGTGGCGCCGTCTTTGAAAAGACTCCCGAACTCACTGGCGTCGAGTTTATTACCACACTCCCGCTTTGCTCTACACAGTCGTCAATTGACGATTATTTTGCCGCGCATAACTGGCAGATTGGTGCACCTCCCTTACGGAACCATGGCAATCAGGGCCGTGCCGTCCGCACGCTCCATATGTCATTCTTGTGTTGAGCACAACGCAGCGGTAAGTCCGAAATCGAAGGCACGATCTCGCTTCGCTCTTTGGACGCCAAGCCGATTCTCAACGCGATTCTCAGTGTCCACCTAGAAAAGAACATTGAGATATCTCCTCGGTTCATCACTACAGCTGCCATGAACTCGCTATGTTTTTTCGTATGCTCCCTTGGGAGTACGCAATCCGCAACCTCTTCCGGCGTCCACTACGAACGTCGCTGACTTTCGCCGGCCTGACCACGGTCGTGGTACTGGTTTTCGTCGTCGTGGGTTTCATACGCGGCTTAGAGCGATCGATCGATATCAGCGGTGATCCGCAAACGGCCCTGTTGATGTCGATGGGAATGGGCAGCAACCTAGAGTACTCCTCCATTCCGATGCGGACGAGCGACCTCGTCCCGGCAAGTGTTCGCGGGATCAAGCAGAGATTCGGACAAAATTATGTATCGCCTGAATTGTATCTGGGCACGGAGGTGGGTGTGGACGGCACGGAACCGTCAATGGGTTTGATTCGAGGCGTCACTCGACCAGCTTTGTTGGTTCGCAGGCAAGTTGAAATCGAAGAAGGTGATTGGCCAGAATTGGGCGAAGTCATGATTGGTCGAATGGTGGCCGCCAAACTCGGAGCGTCGCCCGACGATATGAGAATTGGTGAGTCGCTGACGTTCGAAGACCGTGAATGGAGAATCAGCGGTGTCTTCTCTGCCTGTGGTTCGGCGTTTGAATCGGAAGCATGGTGCCGACTCGACGAACTACAGCAGGCGATGAAACGGCAGGACTTGAGCCTGGTCGCAGTGACGTTGAAACCGGGAGCCAAATTCAGCGAACTAACCATGTTCTGCGGGGAACGACTCGATCTCGAGCTGCAGACGTTGCGTGAAACAGATTACTACGAAACTCTACAAGACGATTATCGACCAATTCGTTGGCTGGCGTGGCTGGTGGTGTCGTTAGTTTCGGGAGCTGGGGTTTTCGCAGGGCTCAACACCATGTACGGCTCCGTGGTGGGTCGGATCCCCGAACTTTCGACCCTACGGACGATCGGCTTTGTGCGTCGCGCCATTCTCATAAGTCTGATCCAGGAGGGGGTCTTGTTGTCGGCGGCAGCAAGTTTGATGGCCACAGCACTCGCATTGGTTTTTATTAACGGTGCGGCGGTGCGGTTCACGATGGGCGCATTCTCGCTGCGTATCGATAGTGTTGCTGTACTGATCGGGTGCGGAGTCGGATTGATGCTCGGGTTCATCGGTGCCATCCCGCCGGCGATCCGAGCCCTGCGAATGCCAGTTGTCGACGGGCTAAAAGCGTTTTGACGTTTCCAGGGACGGCGATTCGCTGTCAACACATATAAACAATTCAACCAATGGACAAGAAGATGAAACAACTTATCTGGATGATCACCGGTTTGGCACTGTTAGCGGGTTGTTCTGAACAAGAGTCACCCGAACGGACAGGCATGAATATCGATGGCGGGGAGTATCTGCTGAACGAAGAGCCGGAGGGGGCCGGCGCGGTCATTATGTTGCGAGAATCGGCCAAGGACGGCGATGAAATACTAATCGTCGGCCGCATCGGCGGAAAATCCAATCCATGGATCAAAGGAATGGCAGCGTTCACTATCGTTGATCCTTCACTGACGCCATGCAATGAACTACCGGGAGACGATTGTCCGGAGCCGTGGGATTATTGCTGTGCAACCGACGTCGCATTGGCCATGGTTCTGGTCAAAGTGGTGGATGCAAATGGTCAGGTTGTGGAGACCGACGCCCGCGAACTTCTGGACTTAGAGGAACTAAACACAGTCATTGCCAAAGGAACGGCTCAACGCGACGATGACGGAAATATGACCATACTCGCCAGTCATCTGTACGTAAAAAAGTGAATTGAACAAAGTGAATTGAACAATGTCCACAATTGTTGACTTACGAGAGCTGGCAATCGACCGGAGCGACGCACCCTTGCCGACATCGCGACGTCCGTGGCTGACTCGATACGTTCTGCCGTTGCTTTTGATCGGCGGGTTCTTGTTGGTGGTCGCTTGGTCGGCTAGGGATTCGGTCTTTCCGCCGAGGGCGGTCACCGTGGTGACCGTGTTTTCGACAGTATCGGAAATTCAGACTGCTGGCACACCGCTATTCCAGGCAGCGGGTTGGATTGAGCCGAGACCGACACCCGTGCGCGTTGCTGCCTTGGCTCCAGGTGTTGTCAAGGAACTGTTGGTCGTTGAGGATCAGCTGGTCAAGGCTAACGATCCCATCGCCGAACTTGTGAAAGACGACGCCCAATTTTCCCTAAGAAGTGCATTGGCAGACCTAAAACTTCGAGAAGCTGAACAAGCAGTGGCCCGATATCGACTCGTGGCAGCACAAGTTCGCCTTGATAAACCGGTGCACTTGAAATCACCGCTGGCCTCGGCCGAAGCTTCCCTCGCCAAAATTGAAACTCAATTGGCGAATCTTCCTTTTGAGAAACGTCGTGCTGCCGCGGATGTCCTGGCATTGCAGAAGGACTACGAGGCCAATTTGAAGTCTGTCGGCTTCGTGTCTCGTGTCGATGTCGACCTTGCCAGAGGCAAGTTGACATCAGCCAGGGCACTGGCTGACGAGCTCGCCAATCGCTCGATTTCACTGGAGAAAGAAGCGGCTGCGCTAAGAGAGAAACGTGACTCGCTCGAGACGCAGTTTTCCCTCCAGACCGACGAGATCGAGGCCCGAGATGCGGCTGAAGCGCAAATTGCGGCGGCGTCTGCCCGGGTCGACCAAGCGCGTGTTGTCGTTGGCGAAGCGGAGCTCCAATTGCAGCGGATGACCATACTGGCCCCGATCGATGGACGCATCTACCGTCTGGTTGCTCATCCGGGCGCACGTGTGGGCGGCGGCTTGACTCAAATGGCTGAATACGACGGAAGTACAGTTGTCACCATGTATCGCCCCGAACAATTACAGGTGCGAGTCGACGTTCGCTTCCTGGATATCCCAAATGTCGCCATCAGTCAGGAAGTAAGAATTAATAATCCCACGATCTCGGCACCATTGACTGGAAATGTCCTCTTTTTCACGATCGCCGACAAACAAAAAAACACGCTTCAGGTTAAGGTCGGAATTCCCGATCCGCCCTCGGTCTTCAAGCCGGAAATGCTCGTCGACGTGACGTTCTTGGCACCTGACCAGCCTCTACGTGACCCTCAGCTTTCGAAAACGGTCAAAATCTACATTCCCAAACAGCTCCTCCAAAAAGGCGATGGTGATTCGTTCGTCTGGGTCGCCGATCAATCCGATGGAGTTGCCCGCAGGGTGGTCATCGAAACCGGCACGGTTGGTAACAACGGGCTAATTCAAGTCACCCAAGGTCTCACCATATCCAGTCGACTCATCGTCAGCGGTTTGGACGGCTTGGCGGAAGGAGATCGCATCGTGATTAAGGGCGAAGACACCACGATTGGAACCAGCGACTCAATCCGACAGAGCAATGGTATGTCAACCGACGACATGTCAAAGGGAGATGACTAACATGTCCCTGATCAACGTCAAAGGCGTAACCAAAGTTTATCGAAAAGGCGACGAAACGATCACGCCGCTCGACAACGTATCACTGAGCGTCGAGCAAGGCGAGTTCATTTCACTGATGGGCGCCAGTGGGACAGGCAAATCCACGCTGTTGAACCTAATCGCCAGTATCGACAAACCCGATAGCGGAAACATCGTAATTGACGGCACGGATATCACTTTGCTTTCTGGAACCAAACTGGCCAAGTGGCGTGCCGCAAATATGGGTTACATTTTCCAAACGCACAATTTGATTCCCGTGCTGACAGCATACGAGAACATCGAACTACCGCTGCTGCTCTTGCCCATGTCGCGGAGCGAACGTCGAAAACGAGTCCAAATCGCCTTGGCCGCCGTCGATCTACTCGACCGGTCAAACCACTATCCTCGCCAATTATCCGGCGGTCAGGAGCAGAGGATCGGAGTTGCCAGAGCCATTGTCGCTCATCCCAAAGTCGTCGTCGCTGACGAACCGACCGGCGACCTCGACCCAGACACATCAGAACAGATCCTAGACCTGTTAAAAAGACTGAATAAGCAACTGAACGTCACGTTGGTGATGGTCACTCATGATGTGGATGCGGCCAAAATCGCTGACAAACAGTTCCACCTCGACCGCGGCAAACTCGTCGAAACCGTCGTGGACAATCCTCAACCGACCGAACAAATCTAGCGACTTCCGACCAAGATAGGCAGACCACCGGTAAATACCATGTTCAAGTTCCTTCCGTACACACTGAAGACACTCTGGCGTCATCGATCGCGAACGGTCCTCACCGTGAGCGGCTCGGCAGTCGCGTTGTTCGTCTATTGTTTTGTCGGATCGGTGCAGGAGGGCATCAATGATCTGCAGCGGCGGCAGGTTGCCAACGGTGCATTGGTCGCCTTCCAGGCCAACAAATTTTGCCCGGCAACAAGCCACTTGCCTGAGGACTACGATCAACAAATCGCTAGTATTGATGGCGTAAGACAAGTCATGCCGATTCAAGTCTTCACCAACAATTGTCGCGCGAGCCTTGATGTCGTCATCTTCTATGGCGTGCCTCCTAAAAAACTCCGCCAGACGCGCGACTTCAAACTTCTATCGGGTAGCTGGTCCGAATTCGAACAACATCAAGGTGCGGCGATCGTTGGCAGAATGGTAGCAGCCCGTCGAGGCATCGAAGTAGGCGACAAGTTCTCCATTGGCGACTTGAGTGTTGATGTCGCTGGCATTTACCAGAGCGCTGATTCGGCGGAAGAGAACTACATCTACTCGCATCTTGAGTTCTTGCAGCGAGGTAAGGGAATGAACCTCGTTGGCACCGTGACACAAATTGAAGTTCTATTGGACAAAAACACGGATCCCCTAAAAATATGCAATGAAATCGACGATAAATTTCGCGGCGGTCCGGTGGAAACCGACACCCGGCCCAAGGGAGTCTTCCAAACGAAAGCTCTTGGCGATCTGATGCAGTTGATTGGTATGGCGAACTACTTGGCGTATGCCTGTGTCGGTCTGGTGCTAGCATTGGTTGCAACCACCACCGTCATGTCCGTCCAGGATAGGATCAAAGAACACGCTGTGCTACAGACCCTCGGTTTCTCTGGTCCCTGCGTCTTTCGATTGGTCATGACGGAGAGCATCGTGTTGAGTTTTGTTGGCGGTGTCCTGGGAGTTGGAACCGCACTGCTGACGCTTAAAATCACGAATTTTTCGGTTGGTGCCGAGGCCGTCTCGATCTCGTTTACGCCATCTGTCCATTTGGCGACTACCGGATTGCTGGTGTCGCTTGTTGCCGGAATGCTGGCCGGAATCGCACCGGCGTTGCATGCAGCCCGTACCGAAATCGTCCCGGCACTCCGAACGGCCTAACGGCGTTCGGTTCCGCTGTGTCTTCGTGCCTTCTATGAAGGACACACTCTTTTTCTTATCACATGAAGACACAAAGCCACCAAGAGGATCGGGACTCACGCGTTTGCGCTTCGTCCTGGTGTTGCCAGTGCCTCACGTTCGGAACGCTCTTTCGCGTTCACGGTCTCCGGCGGCGACCAAGCCCGCTGGCCCGACCGATTGACTTGGAACCAAATCGTTCGCGAATCTCATCAGACGCTACGTCGAGGCTGGACTGAGCCTCGTGCGAATCGTCGCTAAACAACGAGAGCTGATTCAGCTTAGAACTCTGAAAGCCAGTGACACCAACACCGAGTAGACGGACCGCCAAATGCTCTGCTGGCAGTCGATTAGAGAGCATCTCATTAGTGGCCTGCCAGATTTGCTGAGTCGAGTTCGTCGCCTGAGGCAAGGTCGTCGAACGGGTAATGGTCTTGAAATCACTGAAACGAACCTTCAATTGCACGGTGCGTCCATAGAGATCAGATCTCCTCAATCGCCTGGCCACTTGATCCGTCAACTCCACAATCCACGCCCGCAGGACTTCCATTTCCGAAATATCTTCGGCGAATGTGGTCTCGTGCGATATCGATTTCGCCTCGCGGTCGGGAATGACTCGCCGCTGGTCAATGCCTCGCGACAACTCCCACAAGTGACTTCCATGGTCCCCGAAGTGCCGCTGCAACGTCTCGACCGCCATACTGCGGACGTCGAAAATCGTATGCACTCCCAACCGTTCGAAGGCATCTTGCATTACCCGGCCCACGCCCCAGAGCCGACTAATCGGTAGCGGATCGAGGAATTGTTGAGTTCGCTCTGGATCGACGACGACGAACCCGTCGGGCTTTTCCAAATCACTGGCAATCTTGGCAAGGAACTTGTTCGGGGCGACACCCACCGAGGCAACCAAGTCGAGGTCTTGAAGAATCTCGTCCTTGATTCGCCGTCCGATCTTTTCTGTCGTTCCGAAAAGACCTTCACTGCCACTCACGTCCAGAAACGCCTCATCCAGAGAGAGCGGTTCGATCAGCGGAGTGTAACGTTGAAAAATCTCATGAATCTTGTGAGACACGTCCGCATAAATTTCCATACGAGGTGGCAAGAAGACGGCGTGTGGGCAGAGCCGTTTTGCTCGTCCTGCCGGCATCGCGCTGCGAACGCCGTACTTCCGAGCCTCGTAGTTCGCTGCCGAAACAACGCCCCGACCTTCTGGTGTGCCACCAACGACCACCGGTTGACCCTTCAATTCCGGACGATCTCGCATCTCGACCGACGCATAGTAGGCATCCATGTCAATGTGCAAGATCATGATTTAACCTGAATGTGGCCCGGCCAGTGTTCGGTCGATGGTATTTTGCTTCAATACATTAGCGGGTCAGATATCCATCACCGCCTCGACAACTGGGTCCATTTTTCGAGGTTTCGTCAGCAGCGAGACGGAAAAGAACAAAGTCAACGAAACAAGCAGAGCCAATGCGCTACCGTCGATGCCAAAGGGCAAGACAAAATCGAACTTGCCTAGCCCTAGAATGGCAAAGTTAATCGCCAGACTGGCGATGATCGATACGTTTGCCGCCGTGGCAGTGGCGCGTTTCCAGTTGAATCCGATGGCGACGACTGGTACGACGGCCGAAGCGAATATGCCCCATCCGTACTTTCCGAGCAGGGCCACCAAACCGAACGGGGAGTAGATCGCAAACAACGACGCTCCGATCGCCAGGACGATGGTTCCAATTCTGGCCCACAAAAGCTCTCGCACCAAGGATCTGCCCCGGATCGCTTGCGGAATGTCGTGCACGATGGCGGCAGCACCAACGTTTAGAAATCCATCGGCGGTCGACATGATGGCGGCGAATAGCCCGGCAAAAACGACGCCGGCTAAAATTGGGTGAGCATACGTTTGCAAAAACTGTGGCGCTGCCGCATCCGCCGATTCCAATTCTGGATGCAGACCCTGCAACACCAGTGCCCGCATCGCCAACCCAATGCTGATCCAGAGCAGAGCGGATAGGCAGTACCCGGCTAACGATATCGGCAGAATCAGTTTGGCATCCTGCACGCGACGGTTCATCATCATTTTGGTGATGATGTGTGGTTGGCCAGAACCACCCAATACGAAGAGGAAGTACCACGAAAGACAACCCATCATTCCCAGCGTGCCCCACGGTCCCATCGCTTCCGGGTCGTCCTGCATAATGGTCTGCGACATTCCCGTGAAGCCACCTTGGACCGCGGTCGCGGCGGTAATAAACACCAGAATCGCAGCGAAGATCATGATCACACCTTGGAACAGATCGGTGTAAACCGAGGCAATGATCCCGCCGGTCACACAGTAGAACACGAGTACTGCGCAGCTAACGGCAACGCACATCTCAAGCGATATGTCCGTTCCTTGACTCTTTTGCAGGATCTGCTGGAGGACCGTTGCCATGGCCTTGATCTGTGCGGCCAGGTAGCCCATCACACCGCAGAGAATCGCCAACGAAATCAACAGACGAGTTGTCTGGCTTTGGTAACGCGTCGCCACGACGTCAGGCAGCGAGATGGGCTGAAGCACTTCTGCAAACAACCGCAATCGCTTGGCCAGCAGAAAAAAGCTAAGTGCGTAGCCCATCGTGACACAGACGACCATCCAGACCGAACTCATCCCCATTCGGTAGACCAATCCTGGCCCACCGACAAAGCCAAATCCACTTAATGTGCTGGAAAAAATGGCCATAGCTGTCACAAAAGCGCCGAGGTGACGGCCGGCCATGAAGAAATCACCGGCGTTCTTGGTACGACGCATGGCCCATAAACCAACCCCAATACAGGCGGCCATGTACAGCCCTACGCAGACGATGATGATGAATTGACGATCCATCAGGCGTCCGCCTCCGACTGTTCACGTTTCGAACGGACCAGTTTTTCAAACTTCTCAAAATCGTCGGGCGTCAAGATCCACTGATCAAAATTGAGGACATACAACAGAACAAAAGCCAACGGTGCCCCCCCTACCCCGTACATCATGATGGCGGTAGGTAGTGGAAATCCCATTACAATCGCCCGTGCGCTTCCCATTGCGTAAAAGTGATCGACAATCACCATCATCGCAAACGCCGCGGCGTAGAGAGTTCCGCAGAGAATTACAACAGGGGCGCGACCGGCCAGCCCACGTATCCCTAGTAGCAAACAGCCGACGAAGAACGAAACTTGCAATAAGCCCAACGACAGTCCGAGCCAGCGGACATTGGCATGACGCTCGCTGCCGGATCCGCCCTGAAGCATCGTTCTAGAAAACTTGTCGTGTGGAATCCCGTGTAAACCATCCGTCCCGACCAACAGTCCAATGGTGACTACCACGCCGATGACCAGACACATCGCCACCAACAATCCAAGCAGGGTCAAAGAAAGAGCGGACGGACGGTTCATGATGATCGATTGTCAGGTGTTGTCACAAGTGAGTTACACATCATACATCACGCATTACCGCCTTCACTACCGAGGGCCTCCTGCACAGCCGACCAAAAGTCGTCGACCACGCGTTGTGCGGCGCCTTGAATCAGCCCCGCACTGACCGCCTTGAGCAACCCTTTTCGCTCGACAATCGAGGCGGTCCAAACCAATTTCGTACCGGTTTCCACGGCTGTCAGATTCAATTCAGCCTCCACAACTACGCCAACCGCCATTCCTTTGCCGGTCGTTTGCACTTTCAACCGCTGTGGTTTCTCGGCGTCTACGATTTTGAACGTCAGATCGAGTGAACCTTTTAGGAATGAAAGACTCGGTCGAACGCGACAGGAGAATTCCGTCGACTCGATCCGATTGATCCGCTGCACATCAGGGATTAGCCCAGATACGAAGGTCATGTCCGTCAGCCGGTCCCAAAGATCCACCGACTCACACTCGAACAGCGCACTACCGGAAAACTCCATGTTGCGTTTCTCCTCGACAAGCACCCTATTCGGCGGTAGTCGACTGCAAGTGTTTCCCGAACCAAGACACCATCGCGGCCGACGCTTTGGCCGCGTCATCGCCGCGAAAACCGTGTCCTGCACCCTCGAGGACAATCAGTTCGCTGGTCACTTTTTCCTTCTTGAACTCCGCGAGAATTTTCGTGCTATTGGAGAGACCGACGAGCCTATCTTTGTCTCCGTGGATCAACAACGTCGGTGGATCGTCTGCCGACACATGCAAGATCGGCGAGTAGTCCGCGGCTTTTTCTGGGTCGAAATCAAGCGCGGGAAAACGAGTATCCTTGGGTGGAGGCACCAAGCGGCGGAGATCGGTCGGAGGAAAATACGCCACCACAGCCGCGACTCGATCACTTGTACGGTCCACTTCGCTGCTAGCATCTGCCTGTCCCTTGTCCGAGGTAGTTCCAAGAACCAAGGAGAGGTGACCGCCAGCGCTGCCGCCGTAAACGCCCAGCCTATCGGGATCCACTCCGTATTCCTTCGCGTGGAGGCGGATGAATCGCACGCTGCGACGCACGTCGGCCACAACCTCGGGAATGTTGTACTTTGGGCTACTGCCGTGCCGAACGGAGAAAACCGTAAATCCCTTGTCCAGCAAAGCCCGATACCGTACGACGGCACGTTGTGGCGGTGTCCAACGCGACCGCCAACCGCCACTCACCATGAACAACACTCCTGCGCCGTTCGCGTTTTCGTTCGGTTGAAACAGATCGAACGTCAATGCCAGACCATCCTTGTGCCCGTAGACGACATCCGCGGTGATCTTCTCTGCAGCAACCAATTCACCCGCGAAACAGGTCGAACAGCAAACGAGGATTAGCAAGCGATGCCTAATTCGATTCATGATCGTCCTCTAGTCTTAGGGCGAGTGCCATCAATTCGTTGCGGACATCTCAATCCCCCGTAATCGGAGATGTCGGGCGTGCAGAATCGCTCAGCCCAAAATGAACAAGGTGTCCACCGTAGTAAATTGCCATCGCCGTAGCAAGCGAAAGCGCGAAAAAGCGAAGATCCGCGAGGATGTTAGAGACGACCTACGGCCCCTCAACTCGCTGCAACAGTCGCAACAGTTCGTCGCGGATCTTCGGCTCCGCTTGCACTTCCAGGAAACTCGACCGAGCGGGCCATGTTTCATAACCGCCTAATTCGTGCTGTTCGGGCGGTGGCAAATAACCGCCATACCCATTGGCCAATTCGATCGTAAAGGTGTGTGAGTGGTTGCTGGCCTTTTTGATGGCTAGGCCGGTTTCCGCAAAAACCTCACACGGCGCCGCCGCAATGACGATCGGTCCGATGCGAATGGCCTGCAGCTTGATCTTCATTGTCGCAGCGTACTTACTTAACTGAACTGTTTCATTCGCGTACACTCGCGTCCATCGGTGTGGATGGACACGGTTCGTGTTTTGATCGGCTAGTATATCTTCGGCCCATTTCAAGCGATCGCCGTCCGGACGGCGTATTGCGATTTCCAATTCAGACTCCTGCATCCCCAGGGTGACATCTTCACGATGTTCAATCCGCCGAATGGTCTGCACCGCTTGTGCTGCCAAAATCCTTGCGGAAACTTGCATCCACTCGAACGGCCGATAATTCTGTCCGCCTCGCTCAATCGATCCGGTGTTACCACTCGTTCCGTTGGACATGACGCCGACAAACGCCGAACGACCCTCGCCCGCAGTCAGCTCCATTTCCATTGCACGGGCGAAATGACCAAAGTAGTCAGCGCTGACGATGCCTCGTTGATACCCGCCGCAATAATGCACGCTAAAGTTCCCCAACACGGCAAGTGACCGACCGTCACTGTGCTCGATGGAGAGTATCGAGAACTGAGGATCGACCGGTCCGGCCGGCTCGATCACCGTTGCGCTCTTACCGGAGACCGATTTGATTCGTTCTCCGGATTGGCCAAACGGGTTTGGTTGCACACTCCCCTGCTTACAGAGAAAACGCCGACAGCGTAGAAACTCTGCCTTGTCGAACGAGCCGAATCCGACACGGGCCGGGCGGAGATTTTGCTCCGCTTCAACAATCGCATCGGCAATACGTTGGGCAAGTTGCCGGTGGTATTTGTTGTCGAGCGTTCCGGTGCCGATGTGTGTAGCTCGAACGGCTGCATGAGTATGGGTCGCGGCGATTAACATGCGATCGACCCTCAGACCCGTTCGCTGATGAACTGCGATTTTAGCGGCGGCCACAACATCGGGACCGATCATGCACGCATCGCAAATGACGATAGCAATCCTCGTCTGGCCGTCATCGAAAACAATTGCCCGAGCATGCAAGCGGTCGTGGATCCCCGTGACTGGGCCATTCTTGCTGATCGGTCCGTCCAACGACACGCCCAATTCCGGCGTGATGTCGGCTGTGGCCGCACCAACTCGAAACCCCACTTCCGCCCTCACGGCGGCAACGAACAGGCAATTGGTAAATACGAGGACTAGAGATGCCCAACAGAGCGAGGTTATTGTCAATTTCTTTGCCATCGTCCGTCTCCACCGTCGAGTAAGTCGCGTCACCGGTCCTCTCGGGTATCATTATCCATGCGGCGTGTATCGTTCGCAATCAGTAACCACAGGAGATGCCAACGTGAAATACAATTCTCATATGGGCCACCGCCGAGTCACTATCGTGGCGTTTTGCCTGGTTGCGATCACATGCGGCGGTGCAGCGGGACAAGAGACGGCACGGCCTTCGAATCCCCAGTGGATACCTGCCGCCGATGAATCGTCTGTTCAGCGGATCGGGTTGTGGCGAGAGGATCGTTTTCGCTACGCTGCCGCAGCCCATCTGACAACTCAAGCCGTCGCTGCCGCGTTGGAGTGCAAATTTCGCGGCACCGGGATCATCCTGCGACTGAGCGACCATGCAGTCCCCGCCTACGGAGTACCGAACCACGGTTCGCTCGCCATTACTGTCGACGGCGAGCAACGGCCAACGATTGTTCCTCTCACTGCGCCCAAGGAAATCGTCATCGCCCGCGATTTGGCCGACGAACATCACATTGTCCGTGTGCAACATCAAGCCGGACCGTCGGGACGAGGCTGCCGCATCGAGGGGTTCTTCGTCCTGCATCAACCGACCGCCGAGCTACGGTTTGTTTTAGGAGGCGAAGACAACGCTTTTCTGGTTGACGCTCGAGCCATCGTTCGAAAGGGCGACCGCGTCATCCGCAACGCACTAGTAAGAAACTGGCTGACAGGTCAATGCAGCCTGGCGGGACTGCCACCAGGAGACGGCTACACGCTAGAGGTTACCGCTGTGGGTTGGCAGCCAGCAACGGTCGAAGACCTGACACTTCGAGCCGGTACCGCGACGGAAACGACCGCCATTTTTCTTCACCGTGACAGCGCGACAAGAATCGCTCAAGTTCGATTTCCGGCGCTCAATCGCCCAGCGATTCGCAAGTCGGGAGAAGCGTTTCGAGCGAGAATCTTGGCTTACAAATCACCGGTCTCCGACGTTCGATTGACTCGCCGTGTCGGCCCAGCCGTGGTAAGTCGCCGACTGAGCTTCAAAGAGGACCCAGTGGTCGCCTATTACTATGATCGGGAAGTTGTTGCCAATCTTCCTGCCGACATGCCGGCAGGAATCTACGACTTGCAAGTTACTGCGACGAATGACCAGGGACGCACCCGCACATTCTATTCACCTCATAGTGTTCATTTAGTGCAGGAGTTTCCCCGCGATCCAGTGTTGGTAACCTTCGGCCACTTGGATACGTCGGGCCAATATCAGGCAGAGTACCTTGAGCGACTCGTTTCAATGATCAACCTGATTGCACCAGACGTCGTCTTGAACAGTACCGCCGTGAACCCAGCATACATTTCAGGTGCCCTGTCGAAATTGGACATGCCTTACATAGTCAACTTTGGTAACCATCAGTTTTACGGCCACGAAAAGTGGTTTGGCGATCCGGTAGGCATGGTCGACTTCGGTCCCGACATGTGCATATTGAACTTCGGCCATCCCTGGCACGCCGACCACTCCAAGGCCGAGTCGTTACTTGCTTCGCGGCCCAACTGCCGTCACAAGATTATCAATGCGTTTGAGAGTAACGCTCCAATCGATTGGTTGGATCAACATCGGGTCTGCATGATTCACGACGCACATGGCATCGGCGAAAAGGTAATGGACATCGGATCGACACCAACACTTCGTGTTGGCAAAGTAAACGCAACTAGTTTTCGAGTCGTGCGATTTAGCGATGGCCGCGTCGCAAGCTGCACGTACAACAAACACGACACCGCGCCGATTCCATTCGGTCGCGATGAAACTCCTCCGCTTCGTGTCCAATTCTCTTCGCCGAACGACGGTACTTCACCGTCCCTCACGGCCACGGTTACCAACGAGTATCTCGACGAATTCCCCAACTGCCGTCTGCAATTCGTTCTGCCGAAAGGTAACTACATCGCGGAGGGCGGAAGAGTCGAATCGGCCGTTGTCAGTGACGACGGAAAATTCACCGTACTCTCTGTACGAACGAATGTTCCGGCGCAACGTACGGTCTCGGTCCATGTGAGAATCAACTGACCAACCTATGCGACTCCGGCCATCGCATCGGCCATAGGAATAGGCCCCGCCGCCCCTTACTTGCTGCGGATTCCTCATGATCCGTCCGATGCTCGTCATCGTTGAATGAATGAACCCATGCCCCACGTCCTTTTCTCAGATCGCGAAGCGCCTAGAGGCGAAAGAGGCGGAGGCTAAATAAGTCGTTCTCGGCATGCCTCCGTGTGGGCCCCAATGTTGCCTCACACGAAGATAGCTTGTCTCAAGGATTCACCTGTTCCTGCATAGCACGTTGTTGGCCGGTGGACTGGTTGGCTAGGCGACGATCCGTTGCCTAGCGACGAATCTTCTTCGTGTCCAGCGAGGCGGCGTACAGTTTGTCGACCTGTTGCAAGTAGGTCTTTGGGTCCGCTGCGATCTTCTTCGTACATGGTGGACAACAGACGAAGACGATCTGGCCCTCGACAATGATCCATTTTGGCTTTTTAGGAAGCTCATGTTTCATGACAGGGCAGATTCGCTGTGCCGCGGCGAAATTGGCATGAATGGTCGCCCAATGTTTGGCGTTGATCTTCTTTTTTAGACATCCTTTGCAGCAGAGAAATACCGTCTCTTCACCAACCTTGACCTTAATCGGTGGGCCGTGGTCTCCCAGTTTGAGTCCGGAAATGGGACAAATCACCTGAACAGCGATTCTCATTCGATCGCGTCCCGCCAGCCCCTTTTCGGCTTGTGCTTTTTCCCCTCCGCCCGCCAAACCGCCGCCAGCGACAACACACACTATCATCATGAGCATCCTTGCAGCCTTCATGTTGTTTCTCCCTATCGTCTATCCAATAGTAACAATCTCGCGCATTACCTACGCGGCGATCCTTTGCGAATCGTTATCTTCCACTTGGCGATTCAAGATTTGATCCGACAATCCGGCGCGCATCTTGAATTCCATGAACGAACAATACACAACGGGCACAATGAATGTCGAAAACGGCTCGACGAGCATTCCCCCAAAAACAGGCAAAGCCATTGCGCGTGCCACGTCGGCACCTCGCCCCGTCGACATGAGAACGGGCAATAAAGCGATAATGGTCGTGAGTGTCGTCATGACGCATGGGCGAATGCGTTTGAGCCCCGCATCGTAAATCGCAGCGCGCAAATCCGCGACACTGGTGACTGAGCGGCGACGTAGGACTTGCCGAATGTACGTTGCCATCACAACACCGTCATCGACAGCGATACCAAATAGGGCAATGAACCCTACCCAGACCGCAGTGTTCATGCCCACACCCATGACAGCCACGGCGATCATTCCTCCGGCGAACGCCACCGGAACTCCGCTAAGGACGACCAATGAAATCGGCAGATTTCGAAAGCCGAGATAGATTATCAACAGAATAACGAGCAATACGGTGGGTACAATCCACATCAACCTTTCGTTCGCCTCGATTTGATTCTGAAACGAGCCCACCGGCAACAATTCGAAATTCCCTTTTGGAAATATCAGGGAACCATCTGCTCTTGCTGTTTGCAGTGCATCCATCACGGATTCAACGGTTTCTAAATCGCCGATATCGCCTGATGGCGAGAACGAGACGTGAGCTACCAGGCGAGCGTCTTCACTGTTGATGGCGCCGGGTCCCCAAGACGTTGACACATGGGCCAAACGGTCTAACGGAACGATTTCACCATGGTGAGTCACAACAGAAACCTGGCGAAGTCTATCAAGTGTTTGGCGAACACTACGTTCATAACGCACCTGAATTGGATATCGTTCACGTCCCTCCACAGTCGTCGTTACATCAACGCCACCAAGCCCGGCGGAAACAATCTGGTTAACCATCATCGTCGTCATGCCATAGCGAGCCGCCTCCTCGCGGTCCACTTCGAACTCAAAATACGGCTTACCTAGGACAATGTCGGGATTGACAGTCCCCGCGTTGACACAGCCCAGATCTTTGAGATGCATGGCTACAGCCAACGAGGCTTTGGACAATCCATCTAGGTCGTCTCCGTAGATCCTCACTGCCATCGATGCCTTGATTCCACTCTGCAACATCACCACACGACCTTCGATCGGCTGCAATGGCGAGGCCGGAGTGACTCCTGTCAAGGTCGCGACCCGATTAATTTCATCCCATATCTTTCGCTCGGTCATTCCCTTCCGCCATTCGTCGCGGGGCTTGAGCATAACGTAGGTCTCGATCATCGCCGCCGGTGCCGGATCGAGTGCCGACTCGACGCGACCAATTTTCCCTAGCACATCACGGACCTCAGGTATCTCGGCAATCATCGTGTCTTGCGTTTGAAGCACTTCCATCGCCTGTGAAAAGCTGGCGGCCGGATAAAGACTGGGCATGTAGAACCAACTACCTTCGTCGAGGGCAATCCAATCGTCCGTCTTCAGCCCGGTCATCGTCTGCTTCAGGTGAACGTAGCCCGGCACGTCGTCAAGATCGGTGCCGAGACGTGCCATCGCTCGTTCGAGAGGCCGAAGGACCGTCGGCAATCCGATCCATGCACCAAGGCCGACGACAACGATAATGGCCGGCAAGGAGAGCATCAGGAATTTGTGTTTCAACGCTAACCGCAGACGGCCGCCGTACAAGAAACGGACCAAACGGCTAGTCGGATTTTTATCCATCGAGCGGATATTCTCCTGACTTAACCACCATCCGCAAATGAAGCCGAACGCGACGGCCATGATTGTTGCCACTGGCAGGCTGAGCGATGTCCAATGTTCGACGCGATTTCCCCAGACAAAAAAGCAAAGGCAACCGGCGAGAACGGAACCAGCAACGCCTGCCGCATAACTCCCCCAACGAGGTGTACGAGCGGTGCGGAGGAACATACGGCACAGCAGTGGCACCAAAACGACCGCCACGATCAAGCTCGAAACCAACGCGAACGTCTTGGTCCACGCCAATGGTGCAAATAACCTGTGGTCGCGGCCGGTCAGGAGAAAAACGGGCAAGAAGCTGACGATCGTCGTGCTGACCGCCGTGATCACAGCAGGTACCACCTCAGCCGCCGCCTCACGAATGACAACGAGCCGCTGCCGGTGGCCACCTGGGGAGCCGAATGCCTCCCAATCGGCCAATTCGGCGTAGATGTTCTCCATGATGATGATGCCCATGTCGACCATCGTGCCGATTGCGATGGCAATACCCGCTAATGACATGATGTTGGCGTCGACACCGAACGTCCTCATAGCAATAAACGACATCAAAACGGCCATGGGCAATGTCACGGCGATGATGATACTAGCCCTTAAATGAAGCAAGAACAGTACCATGACCGCGATCGTAATCAGCACCTCATGGCCAAGTGCGGTCGATAGCGTTGTCACAGTCTCCTCAATCAAGACTGTGCGATCATAGATACCGTGGATCTTAATACCGTCCAGTTCCGATTCCAGCGACACGACCTTGGCCTTAACTCGCTCGATCACCTCGCGTGGGTTTTCTCCATAGCGCATCACAACCACACCGCCAACCGCTTCTCGACCGTTGTAGTCCAAAGCGCCTCGACGAAACGCGGGACCGGTTTGTACCTGCGCCAAATCACGTATGCGCACCGGCACGCCATCGCGAGTTATGACGACCGTGTTGTTGATCTGTTCCGTCGTTTCGGATTCTGACTTGCCTGTGCCAATAAATCCTTTGCCCCGGACAATGAACTCCATTCCGTTGACCTCGACGGTCTTGGCACCCACATCGATATTTGACGCCTTTACCGCGTCAATCACCTTTCCCAAGGGGATGTTGTGGTATCGCAGTTGGTCTGGGTCTACATCGATCTGGTATTGCCGCACGTATCCACCTATCGACGCGACTTCCGCCACGCCTTCGACAGATTGCAGCGCGTATTTGATGAAAAAATCCTGCTTGGTACGCAACTCGGCCAAGTCGATCCCCGCCGGCGGATCCAGTACGTAGTAGTAGATTTGGCCGAGCGCCGTAGAATCAGGAGCTAACGTCGGCGTGACGCCGTCAGGTAGAGAACCAGAGACGGTCATTAACTGCTCGGTCACTCGCGACCTCGCCCAGTAAAAGTCAACATTGTCATCAAAGGTGACCTGGACGAAACTAAACCCCAACATGCTCTTGCCACGAACGCTTTGTGATCCCGGCACGGCCTGCAATGCCACTGACAGCGGATACGTTATCTGGTCCTCAACATCCTTTGGCGATCGGCCCATCCATCGCGTGAGCACTATCACTTGGTTTTCGCTCACGTTCGGAATCGCATCCAATGGCACTTTCCATACGGACTGCCAGCCATAGGCAATCAGTGCGATCGAGACGATAATGACGAGGAGCCGCTCGCGTAGACAAAAATCAAGGATGTGGCGTATCATCGAACAACCTCCGGCGGCTCTTTCGCCAGGCGTTTCGGTTGATCAGCAGCAGACTCGGTTTGGCCGTCCGTCGCTGAATCGCCGATCAATTGGGGGGTCTCAATCGGAGGCAGTTCACTCTCCTCGGCAATAAGCACGGGTAAACCGATCGGCGGTAGCTCCATCTCCACGGCGAGTTGTTCTGATGCCCTGCTAGTCAGTATGGCGAGGTATTTCTTCGGTTCATCGAGCAGGCTGCCACGACATCCCTCACAGCATATAAACACCGGCGTACCCTGAACGTCCACCTTTGTAGGCTTGCCCATTGAGCCGAGCGCCATCATTGTCACAGGACAGATCGATTGTGTTTCTGCCAAGCGCCGATCTCCTCCCGAAAGCTCCGCCAGAGCAGCAAGCACCTGCGGAGAAACGGATTCGTCCACCACGGGGAGAGATGTTTGAAACTTCGTCGGATCAATTAGGGAGGGATTTCCGGCGAGCTGCATTTGCGAGTCGATAAGGAAATTACCTCGCGTGGCGACTTGCTCTCCTTCTACCAGTCCGCTGAGGATGACTAGCCGGTCATTACAGCTTGATCCAAGCACAACGGGGCGGATCTCGAATCGACCGGGTTCCGTTTCTGCGTAGACCACACTGTTGTTCCCGGCCATCAATACAGCGTTGCGTGGCACCACCAACACATGGTTATTCTCTTGTTCTGCATCACCGATTTCTTCCTCGTAATCCGCGATTAAGATTGGGACATCAATCGTGGCTTTTGCGTAGTCCCCGGCGCGCAACGTGCCCTCTTCATTTGAAATCACCACGCGAACGTCGACGGTGCGGGTCTTCGATTCGACCCGCGTATCGATGAACGCCACGTGACCGGTGAACGTCTGACCTGGCAGCGACTGAACACTGGCCGTGACTTCTTGCCCCTCGCGAATAATCGACGCGTCTTCGGGAAACAGTTTTAGAATCAACCACACGGTCGATAGATCTGCCAGTTCATAAATTGGCTGTCCCTCTTTTACGTATTGACCTTCCACGGCATGTTTCTCAATCACAGTGCCGCTACTCGGGGCCAGGAGATGCATGCGACTGCTAGGCTTTCCCTCTTTTTCCAGCTGCGCAATCTGGGTCTCCGTCATCCCCCATTCAACCAGCCTCTGCCGTGCGCTGTCGTACAGGTCATGGGTCACCTGAGACAGCGGGGCAAGTCTCCCCGCTCGCATCTGCTGTTGCGCTTTCCTGGCAAGCAGTAATTCCACCTGGCCCGAATAGAGTCGCGGTGAATAGACGAGTGCCAGGCGATCGCCTTTTTCCACCACCACGCCAGTGTAGTCAGCGTAAAGTTGGTCAAGCCGACCGTCGACGTACGCCGAGAGAATTTTGAGTGAGCCTTCGTTATAGCCAAGTTCCCCAACGACTCGGATCGTCCGGGTCATCGGCACGGAGACAACAGCGACTGTCTGGATGTTGGCGATTCGGCGAGCAACTGGGTCGACGTGAATCGATCGCGAATCCGAATCACTACTTCCCGCTGTCGCCGGAACCAATTCCATCGCGCAGACGGGACAGCGGCCAGCCTCCGATTGGGGCGGCGTACACATCATCGGACAGATATATCGGACGGCCTCTTCTACATTCGACTGTTGGCTCATCTCGCCATGCCCGGCGGTGATGAATCCGAGTCGTTGCGCAACACCCAGTCCAGCAAACAACATCGCACCGCCAGCGATCAACAACACCGGTTGCAGGAACAATTTGATCCACCAACGCCTATTTTCTCTGATGCCGCTCGTGTCTTGTGGTAGATAGGTGTTGGCATCCGGAGCAGAGACGTCAGAGTCGCTATTGCTAGTCACGTTCATACCATCCTCAGCAATACGTGTTGTTTGGGTCCGGAAACATGGCAAGGAATTCCTCGTTGACCCAGATCGGAACTTCAACGCCGGGGGTCGCACAGAGTCCGGATCATGCAATCCCCACTCGGCGCGCGGAACTCCTGTCAGAATTGACTCAGAGCGTCAATCGGCAGAGAAAAATGCAGCAGTCGAGCCCTGCGACTGCGCCACAACCCGATGCCCTATTCGTAATTCGAAGGGACTGGCAAGGAATGGCCACCACAACTCGCCCAACAGCGTTAGTAGGCCACTTCTCAAATGAACAGTCCTCTACGAACAGCGGCGAAGATGGTATGGTTTTCTTGCTGGGGCCGCATTTACAGTTCATTCCACAACGACAGAATGATCGACACGATGGGCAATTGTGCGTCAGCAATTGACTGGTAGCACAACAACAGCCGCGGCCTTCTAGTGGCTCAATGTGCGAGCCATCGCTCAAGATGCTGACGCGACCGCATGCCTCCAATGGCAGACCATGTCCCAACGTGGCCATCGCCAGCCAAACCAGCGATCGGGCAATCCTATTGTCAGCGATCGTAATCAAGAGCAATCCTTTGCCCGCCGTTAGCCTCAAATCACGTTTCGTGAATCACGGAGTAATTAGCGCAACTAGAATGCGACGCGGAAGAATCCTGGAAACGCACCATCGAGTCAATGCCAATCTGTTATATAAATCTTCAAAAGGCCCGGCATCATGGCCACGAAAATCCCCGGATTAGGTCAATGGATCTCTGCGGATTAGTTCTGTAAGCTGGTCGATTGCATTGGCCCGTGTGCGGTGGTTTAACGATTCATCGACGGGCATTTGAGAGTTCTTGAGACTAGGACCACCAGTTCATCGGTGAATTGAATATGAGAATCCGGATCGTTACACCAGCTCCACCGCGGTCGCGAACCGGAAACCGAATCACGGCCAGCCGATGGTTGCGTATTCTTAGGGAGCTTGGGCATCAGGCGACGATTCACCAACGATTCAGTGGACAACCGTGCGATCTGTTGGTGGCGTTACACGCCCATCGCAGCGCAGCCGACATTGAACGTTTTCGACAGTCGCATCCAAAGTCGCCACTTCTCTTGGCTCTGACTGGAACCGATCTGTACCGTGACATTGCTCGCTACGAAGTAGCGCGGCACTCGTTAGAATTGGCCGACCGTTTGATATTGTTACAACCGCACGGTCAACGCTTTTTGTCGCAGCGATTTCAGAAAAAGACTCGTATCATCTACCAGTCCGTACCGGCGCCCAAACGAATTCCGCAGAGATCGAAAACTACGTTTCGAGTCGCGGTCATCGGCCATTTACGATCAGTAAAAGACCCTTTCCGAGCAGCCATGGCGACACGTCGATTGCCGGCAACTTCCAAAATCCAAATCTCGCACTTCGGCGCCGCGCTCGACTCAAAAATGGAGCAGCGTGCACGTCGCGAAATGCAAGCCAACGCTCGCTATCACTGGTTCGGGGAACAACCGAGATGGAAGACTCTGCGGCGTCTGGCCGCCAGTCACCTATTAGTGCTAAGTTCGAAGATGGAGGGCGGTGCCAACGTCGTGTCCGAGGCGATTGTTGCCTCGGTACCCGTTCTTTCCACTCGAGTGTCGGGATCGATCGGTCTGCTCGGCGATGAATACGGTGGTTATTTTGACGTCGGCGACACGATTGGTCTAAAGCAGCTCTTGACCCGCGCCGAAACAGATGCTGACTATTACAAGACTTTGTCTTCCTGGTGCGGAAAACGGAAACCTCTCTTTGCCCCAAAACGCGAAAAAGCGACGTGGAAGAAGTTGCTCCAGGAATTCTCAAGCACGTAGCCCAAATAATGCCGCAGCCCGCCTTTCGTATCCGTGGGCAGTACTTCGTAAGTCCGAGATATCGCGGCGAACATGTTCTTGGCTGCGCGGTGAACGGGCGGGATTTCGTTGCGAACATAAAAAAAGTCATCCGCTGCAACGGCCTTGTTTTCCATGTCTTCTAGCTCCAAGGCACGATTACCGTACTCGTTGACGTGCTGTTGCAGAGCTTGAATGCCACCGCCGAGTTCGATCGACTTCCACGTGCCGTCCGACGACCGCCAGAACATCCCCAATTCTCGCTGAGAACTTCCAGCGATCGGAAGCTTGTGCAGGATCAGAATCAAGTGCCCTTAAGCCTCTATTGCTCGCTGAGTACCGGGACCTCCGCAATGCTCTGCCGCATCGATTCAGGAAGTTCCCAATTGTGTGGGACCACGATTCTCTGTTCCGGTCTCTTTGGCATCGGCTCTACCTTGAATTCGTTCCGCGAGGTTTGACATCGAATAGGCCACGACTTTCTTCGGTCAAGGAACGATCTTATTTAAAAAAATAGTCAGAGTTTTCACTCGTTTCGCTGAGAGTCACTTCTTTC
>DUDC01000148.1 GCA_012959465.1 Planctomycetaceae bacterium | reverse complement strand
CGCATTCCGTTGCGAATCACATTGAAGACAATGCGGTCGCCGACTTTGTAGTTGAGTCGAACGTGGGCGTTGAACTGCAACATTTTCATTTCCATTTTCTGGCCGTCGATGCCCAAGATGATGTCGCGGGCTCGGATGCCGGCGCGGCGTGATTCCGGCGGCACGAAGTTGCCTTGCCGAAAGGCCAGCCGCATCGCCGAAAGCCCGAGTTCGCGTTTCTCGGCCATCGTCAAGTCTTGGCCGTACACGAAGGCTTGAGGTTCGAGTCCCCACATCGATCCGCGCCAAGAGATGTCGGATTCTCGCCAGCCGTCGCGTAGCATCAGATCGCCGCGTCGTTTTTCTCCATCGCGGTGCCAGACGATAGGCAGTTTTCCGGTCTTCGGAGCGTGGTGCAGCGTGTATTGCACATCGCCGTACGAAGCGATCGGGCAATCGCCTAGTGATTCGATCACGTCGCCGGCACGCAGCCCAGCGCCGCTCGCGGGCGAGTCAGCTTTCACCGCTTGGATTCGATCGCCCTGTTTTTCATCGAGTGTCAGGCCAATGTTCTCCGGTGGCGGATAGACCCAAACCTCGTCACGCGACCACTTGCCTGCCCGCATCAGCTGTTCACGGCGGAAGTCGTGGACCTGGTGGCAATGAATACACGCGTCATTCTTGACACGTCGCGCGGCCGCGAATTGCTCGACTTGGCGTACGTCTTTTTTCAATCGTTCCGGCTGTGCATAGCCATCGCTGCCGTGCTTGGCCAGCGCGGCCCGCATGGCGTACTTGAGGGCCGCGATGGAAAGTCCTTTTTCGGCAGGTCCTTCGTCGCGTCCGCCGTAACGGCCGTAGACGTGCTCGTTCGAGTTCAGGAAGAACGCCTGCCACGTCAGGTCGTAGTCGAAATCAAATGTCGTTAAGTCCACGCCCCGCATGTTCACGATCCGCGCCAGCACAAACTGGTCAGCCAACTCAGCCAAGTCTTGGTCTAGACGAACAACCTGCTCGTCAAAATGGGAGCAATCCCGTCACTTCTCTCAGCGAAAGACAAGGAAGATCGGTCGGCCCGTCCGGCCTGCTTCCGCAACTGCTTTGGCATAATCTCTTTCCCACTCAACGCTACCCGCTTCCGCAGCGGGCGACACCGCTGAAGAAGAACAGAAACTGAACGCGACAAGAACGTTCATTAGAAATCGCATGGGAATTCCTCAGCGGCGAATAACGTGATGGAGCCGACGCCAGTATAAGCGAAAGTTTGGCGTGGTGTGTATCACCTACGATCACAGCCAAGGCGCCGTAGTGCGTGGCGCTCGATTTGTCATGAGTTATTTGTCAACGGTCATTTGTCAAGGAAGTGTGTAGGGTGGAGATCACGGATTACTTGGTTCAAGTCAGTTCTAGAAAAAAAGCGGTGACAAGTCACCGCACTCCAAACACCTTACAAGCGACGAGGCGTGATCGTAGGCGCAATGGGAGCCATCGGGCCTGACGTCTGAGTTGTCTGAGGTGTCGGAGATGGGATTGTCTGTGCACGTGGCTTGTAGTTGATGACGAAGCGAGTCATCAAATACAACGTTCCAGCGAGCCATTGAAAAAGGGCGAATCCGACCAGTCCGGCAGCCTCGACACTCACGCCGCCGACTACGGTGGGATCCGCGGCGAGAGACCTTCCCCGACGACGCTGAGGCCAATTCGTACCTCGATCGACCGCAGCGCGCACCGTATCAATTGCCCGCGACGGTTTAGAGGAGTGACGCTGTGCGCATTCCGTGGGCTGCGCCCACGGCTACATGCTTCGGCCGCGTTCGCTGCCGCTTCGTGCTTGTATTGTAGCCTCGTTTAGGTGTATTTGACCCGTTGGCGTTACGCATCGATACTGAGGCTCATATTCACGTCGATCGAAAAAGCCATCACCAAGGGAATCGAAGTGCTGATCTCAACACAAACCGTCCTTCTTGCTGGACTCTTACCTCTGTTGTCGATAGCTGCGGTTGTTCACGCATCAGATGCGGAAACTCAACGGCCACCTAATATCATTCTTATCCTCGCCGACGATCTCGGTTACGGTGACCTCGGTTGCTTTGGCCAGAAAACGTTGAAGACACCACGACTGGACGCGATGGCCAAACAGGGCATGCGTTTCACTCAGTTCTACGCTGGCTGTACGGTTTGCGCGCCGTCGCGAAGTGTTCTGCTGACCGGCAAGCACATGGGTCGCACCGTGGTGCGAGGTAACTCGACGGCGCCGATCGTGATTCAACCGGGTCAACCCACCATCGCGTCGGTGCTCAAAGAAGCGGGTTACGCGACGGCGTGTATCGGTAAGTGGGGCGTGGGGACACCTGACAATTTTACCAATCCGAATGACGTCGGCTTCGGTCACTTCTTCGGCTACGTCAACATGTGGCATGCCCACAATTTTTATCCCGAGTTTCTAATCCGCAACGGAAAGGTCGTGCCGTTGAATAACGTTGTCGCGGCAAAGTGGAAACAGTGGCAGAACCCGAAGTTGCCACAAGCCGGACGCGGCGTCGCGATCAAGAGAGAAGAGTACGCACCGGACCTGTTTATAGAGGACTCGTTGAGGTTCATTCGCAAAAACCAAAAACAACCGTTCTTTCTGTACTTTGCGATGAACGTGCCGCACGCCAACAACGAGGCGGGTAACGAGGGCATGGAAGTCCCCGATCTCGGAGAGTTCGCCGCCAAAGACTGGCCTGAACCGGAAAAGGGATTCGCGGCGATGATCCACAACATCGATCGCGATACGGGCCGCATTCTAGATCTGCTCAACGAACTTGAAATCGCCAAGGATACCGTGGTGATCTTCACGTCCGACAATGGCCCGCATCAAGAAGGCGGGCACAAAGCCGATTTCTTCGATTCCAATGGCCAGCTGCGGGGTGTCAAGCGGGACCTCACCGAGGGCGGAATTCGCGTCCCGACGATCGCATGGCAACCCGGCACGATTCCAACGGACAGTCACGATGATGCCCATTGGTACTTCGGCGACATGTTGGCCACCGCCGCCGAGTTGGCCGGTGTCCAAACGCCGGTCGATCTCGACAGTGACAGTTTTGCGGCCACACTCCGCGGTCGACCGCGGGATAAGCGATGGAGCCGCAAGTCGAATATGTATTGGGAATTCTACGAACGCGGTTCCGCTCAGGCCGTTCGCTTCGGCAAGTGGAAAGCGATCCGCAAACCGATGTTCAGCGGCCCAATCGAGTTGTACGACATGTCGAATGACGCCTCCGAGAAAAATGATTACGCCAAACGCCGGCCCGACCTGATCCAACACGCCACCAAACTAATGGACAAGTTGCATGAGCCGGACCCGAACTGGAAGCTGCGCTCGCCCCAAAGGAAGACAGCCAAACCGAAGGTAAACTAGTAGAATGGTCAGGTTGCCGAACCGGTTTATGCCAGCCGAAGAGAATAAAATCGTACGTCCCTCCGTCGAGAGTCTCGCAAGATGAAAAATAAATTGCTGCTGGTCTGTCTCGTGCTGCTGCTCGGCGATGGATTCGTTTTCGGCCAGACGCTGAATGTCGATCGCGGCTGGCTCGCCGATCGGTTCCCCGACCATGCAGTGTGTTATCGGACTCCGAAAGAGATTGAGGCGATCTATGCGAAGTCGTCAAGAGGTAACCGCAGGGCAGTCACTTCCTACGCCAAACCGACCGACGGTTCGCTGAGAATTGTCGGCACCGGTCACAGTTTCATGGCGCCTGGCTATAAGACGTTTCCCGTGATCACCCGTGCTGCCGGTTTCAAGCAGCCGCCGCTGGTCACACACACTGGTGGCGGTGTTACGGGCAGCGCACGCTACAAGTGGGAACAGGAAAACGGCATCTTCAAGTTTGATGGTCAACCCACGCCGAAGTTGTTGGCTTCGATTGCTAACGCACAGTGGGATATCATGATGTGGGGACCATACTATGACGATCGCGCGGCCTACTATTCGTGCTGGATCGACTTCTGCCTAAAACACAGCCCGCAGATGAAGTTCTATCTTTCCGATGCCTGGCCCCAGTTGGGACAACTGAGCGAGATCCCGAAGAATGAAGACGCACTCACAGCCGAGACAATTGCTCGGCTCGGTAAAGAAAAGCATGTGACCTACGGAAAAATTGTCGGTGCGCTGAACAAGAAGTATCCAAAAAAGGTGTTTGTTCTACCGACGTGTGAGGCGATGGTATTGGCAGCACAGCACTACCATCGTGGCGAACTGCCGGGCGTCGAGGGTATTCACACCTTGGTCGGCAAGAAAAAACGTTCGCTATGGCGAGACCGGATCGGCCACCTCGGGCCAGGTTTTAGCAACCTGGAAGGCTACGTCTTCTACGCGACGATCTACGGACGATCTCCCGAGCTGATTGAGGGTGACATCGAACTCGGCGGATCGTCCGACTTTCCCAGTCGCGAACTCGACCGCGTGTTCAGGAAAATTGCCTGGCAGGCCGTGCTCAACAATGAACTCTCTGGAGTTGTCGACAAGGACAGCAACGGTGTGGCCGATGACCGCGAGTAATTGTCTGCCTATTCAATCGACAAAATCAGCCGGCACGCGCTCGCGTCCGGTTCCTGCGACAAAACCGACCGTGCGCGAATGGCAAGGCAAGAACCGTGGGCTACCGCCCAGCGGCTGATTCTCTTGTCTCTCGTTGATGCCACGCGTTGTCCGGATCAGCCGTTTGCCTTCTCCCGAACTCGGCTGGCAAATCGGTCGCAACGGATCACTCGCAACTTGTGATTGCCGCGAGCAATTCGTTCGTGCTGATCGCTCGCTTCGAGTTGAAACGTGATGAGGCGGCCGTCAGTATTGATAACCCGAGCTGTACAAGTGACCTCTTGTCCGATTGGTGTCGCTGCCAAGTGCCGCACATCAACGTGCACACCGACCGTGCTTTCGTCGGGGTCCAGCAATGGTAACATCGCCTCACGGGCAGCGTGTTCGAGGAACCAGATGAGCCACGGTGTACAGAGTACGGCTGGCATCTGGTCGTCGGCAAAGTCGATCTGGTGCTGCTTGGTGACGACGAATGACAACTCGCCAGTCTCGCCGATTTTGGCACTACGTTTCATGGACTAACCCGTTTCTTCATCAATTGTACACTCGACCGAACCGAAGCGGTCGGTCGTGACAACGATTCGACACTTACTGGATATGGGAAACAAGTCGGCGACCGACCCGCACAGAATCGTCTGACCGGTCAGTAGGCCGCGACCGTGGCTGTGCAGTTCTCTGCTTAACCAGCGAATAGAATCAACAACCGTGCGAGTCAGTTCGGTACCGGACACGGTTGCGACCGGCTCATCGTTAATATCGATGCGCAGCGTGGCTGGTTCAATATCAAACTCCACTGACGAATTCGCTGGAAACACAAATCCAGCATGAATGGCGTTGTTGGCGATTAGCTCTTCCGCCGTTCGCTCACTGCGGCGAAAGACAAGATGGTGCAGTTCGATGATGGGAAATACAGATTCGATCGCGGCCAACACCTCTGCGTCGGTCAATTCGTCGGCGGAAAGGTCCCGCGACAGTCTCACGGCCAGTTCGCCTTCAATCGCCAGCCCACAGAATTGACTAGACTCCAAGCTCGTTCCGGTCGGCCACCGCTCGCTATCAAACAGCCGACCGAAGACGGGATGGTCGATGTGAAGTTGTTGTTGAATACCCGTAGATGTGCAACCGATCTTGTATCCAACGACCGATTCACCACGCTGTTCACGAAGTCGGCAGACCTCAGCCTGGATGGCATACGCTTCGTCTTCACTGAGCGAAAAATGCTCAGCGAACATTGTGCCAGGCGTGCGAGCATCGCGATCACTCAACTGCCGCGCGGCCAAATCAGCAATGTCGAGCATCTTACTATTCGGCCTTTGAATCAACACCGATACTGCACTCGCCCGTCGAACAGTTTTCTTGGACTCCGTTTCTCGCTGCGCCCTCGATGGCGGTTCGGAGCGTGACTCCCGCGTTGACGGCAGCAGCAAGATCAATTGCGGCCCGGACCGTTTCGTACTCGATTCTCGACTTCAGAGCATTTTCGATCCGGCCGCCCGTGCATGCGATACAGCCGCGTGTCGCCGTGACGGCCAAGCCGATCAAGTGCTTCTCGCGATCGGTCAACGCATCTGTCGCGCCGGTTGCATCGAGTGATTCTTTGACTTTGAATTCTGTTACATCCATAACGGATTTATCCTGTTAGTGAAGGTCGTCTCGCGAACTGGTACTGCTGCTACAGCACGCATCTTATCCGATCAAAACTATTCGTTCGGCCATGACTGTCTGGATTGTCCTTACTTTTCGCGCGATTCGTCGAGCCGTGCAGCCTCTCTCACCCGAACATCGTAACGGCTCACGATGCCCGAGAGGTGAATGGCATGGTGCATCGAGATATCAAGCCATCGAATGTGATGATCAATCGCGACGGCAAAGCAGCGTACGATTGACGTGGACGCGTCCAATCCGGCCAAACAGGAATTGAAGGGGATTTTTGAGATTTCGCCGGACGATCGGCAACTGAAATTCGCCTTCGCGTCACGCGGGAGACCAAGTGATCTCAATGACCCTAAAGATCACGACTCGGTCGTGCTATTTGCCGAGAGGGTCAACTTGAACGAAATGTCGGACGAGATGCTCTTCACCAATGAGCGGGAGAACTATAACAAGCTTGCCCCGGCCCCACACATTAATTCCTTTGTGCCTTTGTGCGAGACAGGCATAACTGCTCACACAAAGCCACTAAGGCACGAAGTGTTGGTTCGCATTGCATAGAATGATGTATGTCAGTGGTGCTACTAAAAAACTTCGGGTAGCGGTCGGTATTGGGCGTGATCGATCAAATACCGCGGTCGTCCATTCAGGTCGTCGATTGTGGCGTGATTCACGTTGATGCCCAGTTGGCGGTAGAGCGTGGCAAATACTTCCTGGAAGTGTACTGGTCGATCATGAGCTTCGCCGCCCAGTCGATCTGTCGAGCCGATCACCTGCCCACCACGCAGTCCACCGCAAGCCAGCAAAGCGCTGGAAACTCGCGGCCAATGATCTCTTCCACCATTGGCATTGATATGGGGCGTCCGACCGAACTCGCCCCAGACCAAGACGGTTACGTCCTTGTCGAGGCCGCGGTCGTACAAATCGTCGACCAATGCAGAGACACCCTGGTCGAGCATCGGTATATGACCGCGTGCATTTTCAAAGGTCGTGCCATGAGGACGACCATGCCAGTCCCAGCGACCGTAGGCTAGCGTGACGACCCGCACACCCGCCTCGACTAGGCGCCGGGCTGCCAAAAAGTAATCGTTTAGTAGCGGGCCCGCGTCGCCGTATCCAGCGGGTTTGTTTGATCCGCGTCCGTAGCGATCGCGAACTTTCGAGTCTTCCAGGTCCAAATCCAATGCGTCGGCAAGCTTGCTGGAGGTGAGGATCCCATAGGCCTGCCGCTGGTACGCGTCCATCGCCTCCAGAGAACCATCCGCGTCGGCTGCACGGCGGAGCGTGTCGAGTTGCCCGAGCAGCAGCTGCCGATTCCCAAGTGTGTCGAGACTAATTCCCTGTTGTAAAACCAAGTTGGCTGCGCCGCTGTGGTTCGGGGCGAATGGCGCGTGCTTTTGTCCCGCGTATCCGGGTTGGCCCGGATCGCCCCACGCTGCCACCTTCATGCGTGGTGAGAGGCTGACGAATGGAGGCACTGAGGCGTGCACGGGTCCTTGCAGACTGGAAACGCACGACCCGAAGGAAGGCCAACCGCCAGCGGGTTGCTGAGTGACTTTTCGTCCCGTCAAACACTGAAACGCTGAATGGCGACCCTCCGAACCGACGATCGATCGAATGGGCACCAAGCGGTCCATCATTTGCGCCATTCGCGGTAGATGCTCGCAGATCTGGATCCCCGGCACGTTCGTGGAAATCGGTTGAAACTCGCCGCGGACCTCGGCCGGTGCGCCCATTTTCAAGTCATACATGTCCTGATGCGGAGCACCACCGGACAGAAAGATCATGATCACCGACTTCTGTGTACCACTTTTCGAGGCACTCTCGGCGCGAAGGAGGGCGGGTAAGCTCAGACCGCCTAAAGCGAGTCCACCGAAGCTGAGGAAGGAGCGGCGTGAGATTCCGTCGCAATGCTGATAGGGTTTTCCAAAAGATGTCAGCATTTTTAGCGCCCGATGAAAAAGGGAACTGAAGGAGTGACATGGTAATGGCGGGATCGACCAGGCATCTTCCGAACCGACCAGGCATCTTCCGAACCGACCAGGGGACAGCCTACCCAAATTATCCTACCGCAAGCAAGTCTTTTCGGTATCAAACGCTGCGGTTGCATCTCTGTATTCGAATCATCGTACCGAGGAAATCACCTACGAGAGGCAAAATTTGCGGGATCCGCCAGTTTTGCCTGCCAGGCGGAATTCTCGGGGCACGCTGTTGAGGCAATTCAGGCTGGCCATTGGCGGCAGCTGGTGCATGCCCACATCGCCGCGCAAAAACTGGCGATCGAATAGCGGAGCGCGTAGAATCTCAGATGACGTAAGTCCAGTCGCAGAAAGCAATACAACGGAGACGTTGTTTTTCGTTTTAGGTCAAAGATCTGAATGTCGTTGAAACCATCTCCCCAGAGACATGTCCATGCTCCGGATTGGCATACTGTTCTTGTTGATGATTTTGACCTGCGGCGTTGTGAGCGCGGGAGAACCGGTCGATTATCTAACGCAGGTAAAGCCTCTGCTGAAGACGCGTTGTTTTGCCTGTCACAGTTCTCTGAAACAAGAAGGCGGTCTGCGGCTCGATTCCGGCAGCCTGATGATGACCGGTGGCGATTCGGGACCAGCGGTCGCAGCGGGCGACGTTTCCAACAGTCCGCTGTACGAGCGGCTGACCGAAGCCGACGAATCGCTTCGCATGCCAATGGAAGGAAAGCCGTTTTCGCCGGACGAATTGGCGATCATCAAGAACTGGATTAAAGCGGGAGCCAAGACTCCGGCCGATGAAATCGCCGAGTCCGACCCCAAACACCACTGGGCCTTTCAGTTGCCCGAAAAGTCACCATTGCCAAAAGTCGCAACTCGTGAATGGCAGCAGAATCCAATTGACGCCTTTACCGGTGAGCGATTGGAGCGGCAAGGTCTAGCAGCGAACGAACGCGCGGCGCCGCACGTACTTCTCAGACGCGTCTATCTCGACCTGACGGGTTTACCTCCGACCCGCGAACAGTTAATCACATTTCTCGAACGACCAACCGAAGAGCATTATCGAGAGATCGTCGAGATGTTGCTCGATAGCCCTCAGTACGGTGAACGCTGGGGCAGGCATTGGATGGACGTCTGGCGGTACAGCGATTGGTACGGCAGGCGTTCGGTCAACGACGTGCGGAACAGTTTTCCTCACATTTGGCGGTGGCGAGATTGGATCATCAACTCGCTGAATGCCGACCAGGGTTACGACCAGATGATCACCGAGCTGTTGGCCGCCGATGAAATCGCACCGGAAGACGACTCCAAGATTGTGGCGACCGGGTTCATTGCCAGAAATTGGTACTCGCTAAATTACGATGTTTGGATGAAGGATTTGGTCGAGCACACTGGCAAGGCCTTTCTAGGCATTCGCATGAATTGTGCGCACTGTCACGATCACAAATACGATCCGATTACCCAAGAAGAGTACTTTGCTTTTCGGGCGTTCTTCGAGCCGTTGGAAGTTAGAAATGACCGTGTGCCTGGCGGGCCCAAGTTGCCCAAGTACATCCGTTACAAGCCAGGTTCCGGCGCATCGCTCAAGCCGGGCGCACCGTCGTTGGCGAGGATTTACGATCATACACTCGATGCCAAAACGTACATGTACCATTTGGGCGATGCTCGCGAGCGGATGGTCCGCCCGCCGATAGAACCGGGAACGCCGAGCATTCTCGGGGGGCAACTCGAAGAGATCGCGACCATCGATCTACCTAGTCAGGCATTTTATCCGGGAATCAAACCGTTCATCCAACGAGTTGAGGTGGACGCATGTGTGAAACGAGTCTCCGCAGCGAAAGTTGCTCTTGAAAAAATCGAGCCCGAGTTGGCGACAACCGACTTGGCGGTCAAGGTTGTCGAGGCTGAATTGTGGGCTGCGAAATCTGCCCTCGAATCTCTGCAGGCGAGAATCGCGGCAGATGATGTGCGGTACCGTGGTGTTGCAGGTGATGCCGTATCGATTTCCAAAATCGCTTCCAAGAAAGAACGGATGTCGTCTCTGGCCGCTGCCGAATTAACCCAAGTCCAAGCCGATCATGCTGTTCACAACCTCGAACAACAAGTAGCGGAAAAACAAGAGGACAAGAAACTCGCTCAGCAGCTAGCCAAAGCGAAGACCACGCTGGCCGCCGCGGAAAAGAAAGTGACCGACAGCAACAAGGCACTTCAAGCTGAAAGCGAAGAGTATTCGCTGTTGTCGCCGACGTATCCAGACAAATCAACCGGAAGACGAACGTCGCTCGCTCACTGGATTGCCAATCGTAACAACCCGCTGACTGCACGAGTTGCTATCAACCACATTTGGGCAAGGCACTTCGGTCGGCCGATTGTGGACACAGTGTTCGATTTCGGACGCGGTGGGAAGATGCCTTCGCATCCGAAATTGCTCGACTGGTTGGCCGTCGATTTCATGGAACACGATTGGAGCATGAAACACGTGCACCGGCTGATCGTGACCAGTCAGGTCTATCGGCTCAGTTCGCATCTATTGCCGGAAGAACATGCGAACAATCAAATCGATCGAGACAACATTTATCTGTGGCGGTACAATTCGCGGCGACTTGAGGGCGAGGCGATTCGCGACAGTGTTCTATTCGTCTCGGGAATGCTCGACAAAACTCTTGGCGGACCGGCACTGGACAACCGAAAGGAGGACTCGATTCTTCGTCGCAGCCTCTATTTTACGGTTCACGCCGAAGCGCTCGGGGGTATGCAGTTCCTGCAATTGTTCGACGCGGCCGACCCATGCGATGCTTACCGTCGCGGAGAAAGCTTGGTTCCTCAGCAGGCACTGGGCATGATCAACAGTCGTCTGCTAGTCAACTCGGGTCGTTCGCTCACCGGCGAGTTGCTCAAGGAACTGACGAGGGAGAGCGGCGAAGGGTCGAATAGTAAGAGACAACAGTTCGTGACGGCGGCCTTTGAAACGATACTGTGCCGGCGACCGACGGCCGCCGAATCGCAGTTGTGTCTGCTTTTCTTGGACCGACAAGTTGCGTTGTTTGTTTCCGCCAATCCGAAAGAACTCAATCCGACGGCCACCTCTGGACTTGTACCCGCCGCCGCCGATCCAAACCATCGGGCGCTCGAGAGCCTGGTGAGAACGCTGTTTAATCACAACGACTTTGTCACAATTAAATGAGACAAGAGATGAACATTCGGCAAGAACTACAACGGCGTCACTGGAGAGGGCAACTTCCTCGCCGAACGTTCTTAAGCGACCTCGGCATGGGGTTTACTGGGCTAGCTCTTGGATCGATGTTGCACGACGATGGCGAAGTTCACGGTTCTGAAGACGCTTTTGAGCAGCCTAACGGAAAGCCGCACCACGCGGCGAAAGCCAAAAGCGTTATTTGGGTATTTCTTTCCGGTGGGTACAGCCACTTAGAGACATTTGACCCGAAGCCGGCGCTGAATAAGTTCGCCGGCAAGACCTTTAAAGAAACGCCGTTTCCAGACCCCCTTGAATCTCCCTTACACGACAAACGGTCACGTTCGGTGATCGAGCAGGTTCGTGACAAGTATTCAAAGGTCTTTCCCATGCAGGTTGGTTTTCGAAAGCATGGTGCAAGTGGAATCGAAGTGACCGATTGGTGGCCCAACCTGGCTGAATGTGTGGACGACATTTCGTTTGTGCGTAACATGTGGACAACCGACAACGACCATGCGGCTGAGAATCAAATCCACACTGGCCGACACAAACTCGATGAAACGCAACCGAGCGTCGGCGCCTGGGCGACTTATGGCCTAGGATCTGGAAATGAAAATCTACCTCAATTCGTCGTCCTCGGCGGACCAACTCGTCCAGATACGCGGCCGTCGTTTGAGTCCTACTACCTAGGACCCGAATTCTCGGGAGTGCCTCTGGCATTGGGCTCCAACGACCCGTTGCCATACGGTCGTCGTTCTCCAGACATTCTTGCTGAAGAACAGAAGAACGAATTCGAGTTGGTCAACAAGCTCAATTTGCTCTCCAACGTGGAGTATCCGCAAGACGAGGCGCTGCGGGCGAGAATCCGATCGTACGAATTGGCTTTTCGCATGCAGGCGGCCGTCCCCGAAGGAGTTGATTTTGCGTCTGAGACAAGTGAAACGCAACAATTGTACGGCCTCGATCAACCGTCAACGAAAACGGCCGGCCAAAGGCTGCTCACCGCTCGGCGGCTGGTGGAGCGTGGTGTGAACTTTGTGCAGGTGTATCCTACTCCCTACGGTAAGTGGGACTCACACAAGAAACTCAAAACGCTGCACGCACAGATGTCGGGCCAAATCGACAAGCCGATTGCCGGATTGCTCAAGGACCTTAAACGTCGCGGTTTGATGAACGATGTGCTGGTGGTGTTCTGCACCGAATTTGGCAGGACACCTGCCATCGAAGAACGGTCCGGCGGAACGGATGGCCGTGACCATCACCCGCACGGATTTACCGTTTGGTTGGCCGGTGCTGGCGTGAAAAAAGGTTACGTGCATGGCGCTACCGATGAATTGGGATTCCATGCGATCGAACCCGGGCACTACGTTACCGACTTACACGCGACCGTGCTACATTTGATGGGGCTCGACAGCCATCGTTTGAACATCCCCGGCCGTAAACGGCTCGAGATCGACTACGGCCAACCGATCAACGACATTTTTGTCTGAGGCGTCCAAATCAGCGGTGACGACTCCACCATATGGCGAGAGGCGCACCGGCAAATGGATAGACCGGTAAGCAAGAGGCGAGAGCCAGTAGCATCAACAGATACCATCGAGGGGCGGTGGCCAAGTTGGGTTTACGCCAAGCCCAGCTGATTGCGGCCGAGAAAGCGACGATTACCGCGACGCCACCAGAACGATCGCGGCTGCGCAAATGACCACCCCAGCAACCGGCAGCGCGAAGTCACGCTCGGTCCATTCCAGCCAAAATTGAGCTTCGGCGGGAGTGCGGAACTGTCGCCATCGACGCCGGTGACCAAAGAGAGGTGGTGGGGTTACCTGGGTCACGTTCGGCGACGGTGACCTGCGAGCGACCGTGAGGTATAAAGTCCGTTGTGAGTAAACAGTAGCCAGGGTTCTTGGGAGCAGATGATGCAACGTCGACGAATTTTCATCGAGTGGTTAGTGGCGGTGGTAATGGCGTTCCTTCTTGTAGGTTCGTCGCAAGCCAAAGAGTTGGGCACGCACGGATTCGTCGATTCCGACGGCGTCAAGCTGCATTATGTAACAGCTGGTAAGGGCCCGTTGATTGTTATGATCCACGGATTCCCCGATTATTGGTACACCTGGCGAAACCAGATGCCGACGTTGGCAAAGAACTTCCAGGTCGTGGCCTACGATCAGCGGGGCTACAACAAGAGTGACCAGCCCGAGGGTGTCGACAACTACAAGACTGAGGTTTTGGTCGCTGACCTACTGGCGGTTGTCGACCATTTCAAGCAAAAGAAGGTGATCGTTGTTGGGCACGACTGGGGTGGGATGGTGGCATGGTCGTTTGCGATGAGCCATGCTGATCGACTTGACCGATTGGTGATCCTGAATCTGCCTCATCCCAACGGTCTAATCCGAGAGTTGGCAAATAACCCGCGGCAACGCAGAGCTAGTGGGTATGCCCGCGTCTTTCAAACGGCCGATGCCGCGTCGAAGTTGACTCCAGAGCTGCTAGCGTTTTGGATCAAAGATGACGATGCGAGAGCGAAGTATGTGGAGGCGTTTGGCCGTTCCTCGATCGAAGGGATGTTGAATTACTACAAGGCAAACTTTCCTCGCGAACCGTACGAGGTTCCCGACCTCGAGCTACCCAAGGTCAAGTGCTCGGTGCTCATGTTTCACGGTCTCGACGATACGGCACTTTTGCCGGGAGCGTTGAACGACACTTGGAAGTGGGTGAGCAAGGACCTAACGTTGATTACCATCCCAGCCGCTGGGCATTTCGTGCAGCACGATGCGTCCGACTTCGTGACGAGGAAGATGGTCGGTTGGCTGAAGGAATGACCGATCCGTTTCTCGCCAGCCGATCCAGTCGCTGGAGTATCTACGGACCGAGTTGCAAACTCACAATCTTGCCGGATTAAACGGCGTGGTGGGCACCTTGCCGCTCGCCTTTGTTCGTAGGATTTTCCGTAGCTTTCGAATCACGACCATCGCCTCTGCGTCCGGTTCAATGGCCAAGTTGTTGAACTCCATTGGGTCGCTGAAATGGTCGTACAACTCACGGCCCGCTGATCCATCAGCCCATTCGGTGTAACGCCAGCGGTCGGTTCGAATACTACAGCCCATGACGGGTTCTGGGAGGCGACTATCGGCGGGACGCAGGATTTGCGTCACGGCGGCTCCCTCCCAATCGGCGAGCGGGTCGTCGAGCAGCGGCCGGAGACTTCGACCGGCCAGTTCCCTGGGAACCTCTAGAGCGGCCATATCGACAACGGTTGGGTAGATGTCGACGAATTCGACGATCTTACGGCATGCTTGCCCGTTGCCACGCACACCTGGCACATGAATAATCAGTGGCGATCTCGCGCCTTCTTCAAACAGGGTACGCTTCTGCCACACGCCATTATGTTCGCCCAGATGATACCCATGGTCACTCCATAACACGACAATCGTATCGTCGGCCAACTTCAGTTTATCGAGTGCAGCTAGTAATCGTCCGACTTGGGCATCGACAAACGAGACGCAGGCATAATACGCTTGCATTGCCTTGCGGCAGGTTACTTCGTCCAGGTTGTAATGCGGCACCGGACAGTTGTGAGCGAACCCGGCCACCGGAATATCATCTCGGTCACCCGGCGGCGCATAGGGAAGCCGCATTTCTTTTAGCGGGTAGAGATCAAAAAACTCCTTAGGTGCAACGTAGGGTGTGTGCGGGCGGAAGAAACCAACGGCCAGAAAAAATGGCTCGTCTCGGTGCTGATCGAGCCATCGTATTGCCTCGGTAGCGATCATTCCATCGGTTTGTTCTTCGCTACTACCGTCGGCTGCCAACCAACTGAGTGCTGCGCTGATCTTGCGGTGTGGTTCCGCGTTGAAGATCAGGTGCTCTTCGGTCTTGTCGCGTCCTTTAGGATTGATCGTTAGTTGCCATGAGGCCGGGTCGTCAAAACCATCGGTGCCGATACTAGCCGGAACATTGTAGTGGTAGATTTTGCCTACGCGGGCCGTAGACCAACCTCGACGCATGAACTGTTGCGGCAGTGTGATGGCATCCGGTATCTCGTCGCGAAAGTGACGATCGAGGTCGTAGACTTTGATTTGATCAGGTCGCAAGCCCGTCATCACCGAGGCTCGGGTCGGATTGCAGAGTGGCAGTTGATTGTACGCACGATGAAACCGCACTCCGTTTGCCGCTAGGCGGTCGATATGCGGCGTCTTGGCAACTGGGTCACCGTAGCAACCCAATGTGACCGCCAAGTCGTCAATGGCGATGAACAAAACGTTCGTACGTTCACTGCCGTTAATCTGTCCCACGCCCACCATGCCAGACCAGAGTCCAAGTGCGACAAATATTCCTGTTGCGCGAATCATGTTTAGTCCTCGTTGCCATGAAAATGCTTCGACATGCGCTCTCTGTGGTCCTAGCATACCAGCACCATCTCAAACGTGTCGCGACTGCTGTCCACGCGAGATACAGCGACGTTGGCTGGCGGTATTTTCGTACTGATCTTGGCAGGGCAGCCGTAAATCTGCTCTACTTGTTGATGGCGGCCTTGACGGATCGTGGCGCGAGTGTCCAGGTAATGGAAATGACGGAAAACGAAAAGGCTTTACAGGCCAGTGCCGTCCCTATTCGAGTCGGCAAATCGGGAATTGAATTCTGTCTGATTACAACCAGGAAGTCTCAGCGGTGGGGCTTTCCCAAGGGTGGAATTCAAAACCACGGAACCATACCCGCCGCCGCCCTGGCCGAAGCGCATGAAGAAGCTGGATTGACCGGTTGGATCGCCGGCGAACCGCTCGGCCAGTACACTTACAAGAAGAACGGCAAACAATGGACTGTCACTGCCGTGCTGATGGTGGTGGACGATTGTTCGAAGGACTGGAAGGAGTCCACAGAACGTCGCCGGAAATGGGTTTCTCTAAAGCAAGCACGCCGGCTGTTGGACCGACCGAACCTTGTTGACCTCCTTGAGCAAGCGATCGAACGCTTAAGTTCTGTTGTCGATGTAGAGAGCAAGGGTCTTGCCGGACGATTGAGAGTTTTGGCTCAAAAAGGTTAACTTGTTCGTCGCTTCCTTTGTCACCTCAATTCAGACCCTGAGCTGGCCAATTCAGGCCCCCGTCAGTTACCCCCCGAACAGGTCGTTTTCCGCGTCCTCATTCGCATGCCGTGTGCGGTTGAAAAATGGACGGACCGGGGTAGAATCCCAAACGAAACAAGAATGAAAAAAAATATCAAGAGACAGCACTGAAGAGGGGACTTCATTGGACGTAGAAGTAGTATTGGAATTGATCTTTAATCTAGTGGGTGGGTTGGGGCTTTTCTTACTCGGCATGAAGCACATGTCCGAGGGCATGCAGGCGATTGCGGGTAATAGTCTGCGTCGGATGATCGGTGCTGTAACGAACCATCGGATCTTGGCCACGATGGTCGGCACGGGTGTCACATCCGTCGTGCAGTCCAGTTCGATTACCACGGTCATGGTGATCGGTTTCGTCAACAGTGGACTGATGGAGTTATCGCAGGCGATCGGCGTCATCATGGGCGCCAACATTGGCACAACGATCACCGGTTGGCTTCTAGTACTAAAAATTGGCAAGTATGGATTGCCCATCCTCGGCATGTCAGCATTCGTCTACCTGTTTTTTAAAGGTGAGCGATGGCGGTACTGGGCGCTGTCGTTTATGGGTGTCGGCATGGTTTTCTTTGGTCTAGAAATCATGAAAGACGCTTGTTCGGTCATCGAGGACCTGCCGGAATTCAATGCGTGGTTTCAACAGTTCCGTTACGACGGTACTTGGTTCAGTGTGCTCAAGTGTGCCATGATGGGCTGTCTGCTGACGATGATGGTTCAGTCGTCATCGGCGACCCTAGGCATTACGATTTCACTCGCTACCTCGGGCGTGATCCCATTCGAGACAGCAGCTGCCTTGGTGCTGGGCGAGAATATTGGCACGACCATAACCGCCATACTCGCTTCGTTGGGTACCACGACGAACGCTCGTCGAGCCGCTTATTTTCATGTGGTCTTTAATTTGATCGGTGTATTGTGGATCACGTTGATTTTCGGGTGGTACATCGAATTGGTGAAAATTGTGGTGGGCGTGTTGGTGGTCGGCGGCGTTGACAATCATATAGATTTCGGAATTGCTGCGACGCATACCATTTTCAACATCGTTAACACGTTAATTTTCCTGCCATTCGTACCGCTCTTCGCACGTGTACTGAACCGAGTGGTACCAGATAGGGAGTTTAAGGAAAAACCGAAGCTCACAGCTCTCGACATTCGCATACTCGATACACCACTGATGGCGATCGAGCAGTCGCGCAAAGAGATCGAGAAAATGGGCCTCGCGTGTTCCAACATGCTCGACTGGCTTTCCGATCTACTTCAGCAAGACGATCCCGACAAAGTGATAGCGGATCGATTAAAAGAACAAGAACAGATCCTCGACTCGATGCAAGATGAAGTGGCCGAGTTCATTACTGACCTGTTATCCGGCAATCTGCCGCATTCGGTCGCCGAGGAGGCTCGTCGCCAATTGCGCATGGCAGACGAATTTGAATCGGTGAGCGATTACATCGCCAACTTGGACAAATTTGATCGCAAACTGCGGCGTGACGGTCACCGCTTCACTTCCGCACATCGTGAGGATTTGGCGCAGCTGAATCGTCTAACAGCCAGTTATCTCACGGCCATCAATGATGCACTCGTCAAGAAAGACGACAACGTTAGTGTCGCGACGGATCCGGTATCCAAGCGAATTCGAAACCAAGTAAAACAGCTTCGCCGCAAGCACCTTGACGATCTTTCCAACGGCATCATTCCGCCACTGGTCAGCGTGGCCTTCCTGGCAACGTTGAACGCCTATTCACGAGTGCGGGACCACACCCAGAACATTGCCGAGGCGATCTCTGGAGAAAAGTAATGCGGTGAGAAGCACTGAACTCTTGCACAATCCTGCTTGCGGTTGGTACACTGCGCATGCGGAGTTCGGAAGGCGTGGATTCGTCTTGCGGCACCGAACTTATCAGGCGGAGCAACCCGCGGGGCAGGGGCTGCTTCCGTAGTTGCCAAGCCCCAAATCCACCGGCACAGGACCGGTGGGGCTCGACAGGATTCAGTATTGGATCACCTTTCGGGTGGTGGTGGCGGTTGTTTCCAAGTCCACTTCGACTGGTAGGTTACATTGAGCCAGGGCGTGTTCAGTTGTCGGCCGCCCTCCCGCTTGGAAATCAATAGCGCGTCCAGTGCTCCACTTGTCAACAGTGTCCTTTCCACGGGCCAGGTAGGTTTGCCGGTGTGCATCATTTTTTCGACACCCAAGAGCAAGTAGTTGAAATGGTGATACGGTCGCATCTCCTGCGTCCAGAACAGGGTTGATTCGACTCGGTCGGTAGTTTCGTAACGCCAGGCGGCTGCCCATTCCACGATCGCGCCGTTCAGCGTAAAGACGTTGGCGCGAAGTCCGTCGTTGTAATCAATCACAAACAACACCGGTTCTCGGACCAGGTCTTCGATCTTCACGCCCGGCCGTAAGGGTTGTTCTTTGAGACGTGAGAGTGCTTCATCGAGAAGTTTGCGATCGTACACTCCCTGTTCCTCTGCTTCCCACACAGCGCGGCCGGTCAGGCAGCGGACGGTACGGATTCCGGTTTCGCCGCCGTCCCGTCGTTCCACGAGTGCCTGCACCGCCTCCAGTGCATGGAATCCGTACGTGTCGAGGCGGTGATATGAAACCGCCACGATCTCTTTCAGCTTGGCATCTCGCTCAACGTCGACGGGCGGATAACGCCATAGGACGGGCAACGATGAACCGGCCATGAGCGGTATCTTCATTTCGCGGGCCGTGTCGTACATCCATTTTGCATCTTCCCAATTGTCGGCCAAGTGTTTGTCATTAAAGACAGGAACGACTTTCTTTGTTTTGCGAAAGACCTCGACGATTTCACTAAACAGTCTCCGCTTTGGATAGATAATCTGGCCCGTGTTTGACTCCTCATACTCGCCGTGTTCAGCTACCAACATCACACCGTCGACCGCCAGATGATCCGTTTTTAAGGTGAGTGCATCGGCTACTGAATCGAAGATTGGTATGTTGTGCTCTTTGGCGAACTTACGACTGGTGTCGTTGCCGGGAACTTGATCCGTAAATAGAGACGCGAGCTTTATTGAGGGCGTAGCGCCTCGGCCGTCCAACGTATCGGTCTTCAAAAGTCGCGTCAGCAACACGTCGGAATGTGAATTGTGGCGGTACTCGGTCGTGATCCCGGCGACTTTGGGAATCCGGACGGCGTGTATCGTGAATGGATACAGTGTCGTCAGGTAGACTGTCCCGTCATCGGCCGCGCAAATGCCCATGATTACATAGCGTGGCAGAAGCGGTCCCCCGCCAGTTCGATGCACGCCATGATGCCAGCGCTTGGCTTTGCCCTCGGTATCGGTGAACGTTGCATAATTCGGATTGCTTATAGCGATCGGCCCGTGATCCGTTGGCGTCTCGTCGCCGACCTGATAACTGACAAGGTGCAGGGCTTGACCTCGACCAGGAATGGTCGCCGCGATACCTGCCCAGACCGTGCCATCCTTGGCGACACACAGCGCCCGACAGTCGGTCTTCTCGGCCCGGCCCGACAATGGTCCCAAGCTTCGTCCCGGCAACGTATCGCCGTCGCCACTCAGATCGTAGGCATAAAGTTGGTTTCCACTCATCGCCACAGCGTACAGCGTCCGTCGATCGGGCGAGATCTCCCAGTTGATGGGATGACTTTTTGGATTGGCAAGCTGCGAATCGGCAGTGGGCGCCATCCCGTCGATCGTCTGTCGCAGTCGTTGCACCTTGTTGGTGCGAGGATCGTATCGGGCAATCTCGCCACCTAAAATCGGATGATAGGCCCGCCCCAAATAATCGACGACAATGAACGCGTACATGTGCCGGCAATCCAACAGGTCCCGGTACTTGCCGGACTCCAGATCCAAAATCATGAAATGAGTGCTTTCGACTGGGCGTTCGTCGGAACATGTCGAGATGTACGCGACCCCACGTGACTCATCGGGCGTTACACTGATGATGCCCTGGTGTTTGATCGGGATATCGTAGACCCGCGTCGTTCCGGTCGACGGATCGTAGACCATGGGGTGTCCACCCAAATAGTCCGAGCGTTTTTCACCGTCTTTCGGGTAACCTTGCTTCGTCCCAATGTAGATGCGGCCACTCTTGCCCACGTTGTTACGGGTATGGAATTTGGCCTGTGCCGCAAACCCCTTTCGGTCAACGCCGATTTCTTTTTCAGCGTCGACGACTACCTTCATCTGCTGTGTCATTGGGTCAAAGTCGATCAGGTAAGCGTTCTCTCCATACTTTGCCGTCCCGACAAAGATATGGTTCTTGGGTCCCTCGACAATTGAGAAATACCCACTCTCTTCGCTCGTCCATTCGGACGGCACGCGATAGGCCGTCGACCAGATCCAATGTGAGTCGGTTGGTTCGACCGCGTCGACCGGCATGGCCAAGGCAGAAATGAAGGCCATCGCCGTTAATGTTACGGTTCGAGGCATGAGATCTACTTTCTCAAGACGGGCCAGTGCTTTTGAGCCGAACACGCTAGCGTCGGGTCTTGTCGTTAGCATCGCGTGATCTTGCAAAACCCGAGGCTAGCGCCTGCGGCTCATAACGATGGCATTCACACTATTCGCCATCGAGATGTTTGACGATAAACTCCCGCATGGTCTTGTAGGCGGCATCGATCTGTTTTCGATCACCGCCACCAAAGCCATGTTCGCCGTTCTCGATAGGCGCCAGCTGATGAGGGACGCCGTGTTTTTTCAATTGTTCGGCCATCATTGTCGACTGAACGAATGGCACGTCGGTGTCTCTCGTGCCGTGAATGAGCAGCGTCGGTGGGTATTCTTTGGTCACGTGCCGCACGGGTTCAAATTCGGCGATCTGTTCGGCGATGGTCGATGGTCCAAAACCGCTGACTCTTGCCGGCCAGATGCCGTTTTGGCGATAGTACAAGTAGATGATGCCACCATTTCCCTTTCGCTGACGCGCGTCGGAGATGACCGTCCCATTGGTTTGTGCCTCGGCGTCCTGCCGGCTTATCACCCTTGGATTGTGGCGCGGGTGCGGGCTGGGTTTCGAATACCACTCCCCGTTCAAATCACCATACCCATAAAGTGCGACAAGGGCTTTTGGTTGAGGTTTAGCACGGTACCCAGTAACAAGTGTCAGATACCCTCCCGCCGAACCTCCAGCGACAACGGTTCGATTGGCGTTTAAATGAAATTGTTTGCCTCCGTCTGCCGCCAACCATCGGAATGCTGCTTCAATGTCACTGATCAACTCTGGGAGCTTTGTCTCCGGAGCTAAGCGGTAGTCGATCGACACCACTGCGTAACCCTTTTCTTCCGCCAGCCGACGAACCTGCGGGTGGATTGAAGTGCGGCTACCCATGATTAGGGCACCACCGTGAATCCAGACGATCACTGGCCGAACTTCATCACCCGCCGGTCGATAGACATCGGCCAGGATCTGGTGTCCATCGACTTCGCGGTACGCAACGGACTTTTTTACCAGTTTGAATCGAGGAGTCGGTGGTTGCGCTTGCGCGATGCTTGCGACGAGACAGAATACGATGGCGATGGCTAGCAGAGGACTTGGTTGCATGACGTGCCTCGATGAACGTGGGTAATAACGGTTGAACGCAAATGGGGCCCCCGTTGGTACGTCCATGTTCGCAGACGTTGCCCTACCATGTCCAGCGAGTGATGGCCAAGCCAGCGCTTTTGCGCCGAACGCGCTAGCGTCGGATTTTGTCGTGAGCATCGCATGATCTTGCCAGAACCCGAGGCTAGCGCCTGCGGCTCAAATCCGCATTTACCTTGCAACGAAGGGCCGCCCCGATGGGGCAGCGGGCCCTAGATTGACCACAAGTCGACCATTTGCAACGGATTGTTCCTCTGTTTACTCTAGTGGTAAGCTGCGAGTTGTGTGGAACCGGTGACAAGGAAGGTCAGAGTGCCGTATTAGGGTTGCCCAGAATCAGGAACGGAGCGTTCAATGACGATCAACGCAAGTTGTTCGTGCGGTAAGACTTTTCGCGTGAAGGACGAACTGGCCGGAAAAAAAGTGAAGTGTTCCGCGTGTGGCCAGCCCTTTACCGTGCCGGCCCCATCAAACGCCTCGCCCAGCTCGGTCGCGGGCCCTGTTACCTCCTGCGCCTGCGGCGCTCAATTCCGTGTGACGGCTAAGATCGCAGGGAAGAAGGTGCGGTGCCCGAAATGCAAGACGATTTGTCAAATGCCGGCGATGTCGGCAGCTGCTGGAGCGGGTGCTGCTCAAGCGGTCGTCGCAGAGGTTGCTGCACCGGTCGACGAAGACTTTTGGGCTGGCGTAAGCCCGCCCCAGCCTGCCACGGAAGAAGGGGATAACTTGTTTCCGCAGGAACCCACGTCGCCTAAGGACGACATGAGTTCCAGCCAGGCGTCCGGCTATGTCATTCGTCAAATTCACAAAGGAAAGACCAACGAAGAAATTGAAGAGGACCTGATTGGCAAAGGAATGAAACCGTACGACGCCGCGCGACTTCTCGAAACGCTAGCGGAAGGGATGAGAGGGGAAAAGAAGGAGTGCTCGCTGGTTTTTTTTCTGCTCTTTAGCTGGGACGGGGAGATTCCTCGGTCTCAGTATTGGCTCGGCTGCGGCATCATCTACGCCCTTCAAATCGCTTGGATGGCTGGCGTCCTGGCCCTTGGTTTCGGTATGATTGGGGCGGGGCCGGGGGCAACCTATGGCTTCGATATCATGTTTTGGTGCATCAACATCCCCATCTGTATCCTCTTCTGGTTCATGTCTGTTTCGGTGGTACTCAAGCGACTCAACGACCTCGACATGGATTGGACGTGGATTCTTATGCCGATAATTCCTATCGTCGGAGGCTTTATTGGATTGTACTTATTCATCAAGCTCGGTTTTATTCGAGGCGTCACCTAAGCGAGTTCATTCACCGCGAAAATGAATCTGCATGATTCGATTTTGGTGGACACTCTCGTGATCGTCGGCCGAGAGTACAGCATACTC
>DUDC01000147.1:8763-23609 GCA_012959465.1 Planctomycetaceae bacterium | reverse complement strand
TCTTTTTCTATGTGGTGCAAACAAGCATTGCATTTGAATCGATCGGTCAGCATCCAGCAAGGAGGAGAGGCACTGGGTCGCGATAGCTTTGCCGACTCTGCCAGCGCTTTTGAGCCGCCTTGCCTTGCAACGGAGTTTCCACTTGCAGTGCCAGGCTTCACATTGACGAAACAAAAAACGTGGTCTGCCTGCGTCGATACCGCTCAGATACGGCATTAGCGACGCTTTTTCTTCCAGGGAGCCTCAACTTTGGAGCCGTGGGCGAGTACAATTTCAAGTTTGCGATACCAGAAATGAACGCCCAGCCACGGAGAACTCTTTTCCCCATGCGATCAAGTTTCCAATTACGCGTCTTTGCATTGCCGGCCTTGCTGTTGGTCGTCGGAATCCTACCCTGTGAATTGTCGGCCGCCGAATCGAAATTGCCGCTCGGCTTGCAGCAAGAGAAGCCTTCTGATGGTCGATTTGTCAAGACGGAACTTGGCTACATGGTTCCCTACCGGGCGAATTATCCTGGGACGGAAATTGCCTACGAAATGCTGCCGATTCCCGCTGGCGTTTTTCAATTCGGCAGCCCGAAAACTGAAAGTGGCCGGGAGCTGTGCGAAGGGCCTCAAGCCGAGGTGCACATCGAACCGTTTTGGATTGCTAAGTACGAAATCACTTGGATTGAATACAAACATTTTATGGGATTGTATTCCGTATTCAAAGAATTTGAGGCGCTGAGAATTCGCAAAGTGACGTCCGAAAATGAAATCGATGCGATCACCGTTCCAACCGAGTTGTACGAGCCGACGTTTACTTTCGAGAAGGGTGACGGCGATCGTCAACCTGCCGTAACGATGACACACTACGCAGCGAAGCAATACACCAAGTGGCTAACGGCCACCAGTGGACGGCAATATCGCTTGCCGGGTGAAGCTGAATGGGAGTACGCTTGCCGTGCCGGTTCGTCAGGGACGTACTCGTTCGGTGACGATCCCGCGTCACTGGGAGAGTACGCCTGGTATCTCGACAATGCCGATGGAAAACTCCACGATATTGGCGGAAAGAAACCAAACAAGTGGGGCTTGTACGATATGCATGGCAGCGTTGCCGAATGGGTCGCGGATGAGTTTGACGAGAAAGGGTACATTCACTTGATGGGAAAATCCAAAGTGAATAACCTCTCTGCAATCCTCTGGCCAGATGTTGCCTTCCCCCGCGTTGTCCGCGGCGGTCATTGGGGCTCAGCAGCCAGCGAATGCCGATCGGCGGCTCGGCTGCCGTCAGACTACGACGAGTGGAAGGAAAAAGACCCCAACGTACCACTAAGCCCCTGGTGGACCACGAGTGATCCCTCTCGCGGGGTTGGTTTCCGACTCGTGCGGTCCCTGAAACCGTACGATCGCGATTTGATGAAGAAGTTCTGGGAGATCTCCGATGAAGATACCCAGTTTGACGTCGACGTTCGTTTGGAAGAAGGACGGGGAGCGCTAGGATTGGCCGACCCCGATTTGCCGAAAGCGCGTAAGGAAGTGGAATAGGTGCGAGCGCCGAATAGAACCACTGGAATCATCGCTGCTGGTATTCTCACAACGAAGCACCAAAGCCGCGCCGCAATCACCCTCTTCCTCGGCCTCGTGCTGAATCACGTCGGCGGAATGTCCACATTAGCCGCAGATTCGGTGCTCGGTTTAGTCTCAGAGGCGCCTTCCGATGGTCGATTCGTGAAATCGGAGCTGGGGTTTATGGTCCCGTACCAAGTGACTATCCCAGGAACGAATATCTCCTACGAGATGACACCAATTCCCGGTGGGGAGCTTGTCGTCGTCACCGTCGACCAGACGACAGGCTTCAAGCGGCTCTCGCACACGGTCGCCATCGCCCCGTTTTGGATGGGAAACTATGAAGTGACCTGGGGCGAGTATGAACCGTATGCGGCGTTGTACTCCGTTTTCTCCGATTTTCGAGAATACCGGTTTCGAGATTGGGACCGACTTTCGGATGTCGATGCGGTTTCGGCCCCGACCGAGTTGTATGACTCGCAATATCATTTCCAAGGAGCGTCGAAACGTCTGCCGGTAGTTGGTGTAACGCAGTTCGCTGCGCGACAGTATTCAAAGTGGCTCAGCCAATTGACTGGACGACAGTACCGTTTACCTGCCGAAGCGGAATGGGAGTACGCCTGCCGCGCCGGCACGACAACTCAGTTTTCCTGGGGCGATGATATGTTGCGGGTGAACACCTACGCAGTTGTGTTTTCGGCCGGGCGTGTTGGACCTGATGAAGTTGGCCGGCGGCGTCCCAACCAATTCGGACTCTACGATATGCATGGAAATCTCGCCGAATGGGTCTTGGATGGCTACTCACGAGACGGGATACCGCAGTCATCAAACGGCGAATTGGCCGACTTGGTCCGATGGCCGGAGAAGATCCATCCGCGAATCGTACGGGGCGGGTGGTGGGAATCCGATGCACACGCCTGTCGTTCAGCAGCTCGCATGAGCTCGACCTATTACTGGTCCGACCTCGATCCATCCGACCCCGTCAGCCCGTGGTGGCATAACGACGGGCCGGCTCAGGGTGTCGGGTTCCGCATCGTTCGCTCCTTGAAGAGCCTGCCACCCGAAATTCTAAGTCGCGTCTGGAATCCCGACTGCGACGAACTTGCCAAAGCAGTTCTGGAGTGCGAAAAATTGGGACGCGGTGCGATCGGGCGCGTCGATCCCAATCTACCGGAATTGGTACAACGCTACGAAGCCCTAGGGATTTCCAAGTAGGGTCCCGCATGTAGCCGTGGGCGCAAGCCCACGGCGTACGCAACCACCTCCCGAAGCCGCGAATGCGGCGGCGGCAGGTATCTCGCTATGGTCGGCTTGGTGACCAATCTACGCGTGCTGTCACCGCATTCGCGGCTAGCGTAACGTCGTTCACGGTTTTGCGCAGGCTAACGCCTGCGGCTACATGCTGTCGCGGCGTTCGCCGCTGCGATTCGCCCCATCTCAACGGGCCAACTTCATGGCAGAGCCATTGCCACGGATTTGGGCTTGTTGCACTGTCAAATATCGCTAGTATCGTTGCGCTGGTCGGGTGGCACGAGCATTATCTGAGTCATCGATGCGAGATGCCGGAGAGAGAATTTGGTCGCGCGAACCCCCATTCTGATCGCAATCTACGCCACGATCATGGGCGTTACTCCAGCGTTCGCACAGTACTACCCTCCGCTCAGTCTTGAACCGACCCTCGCAACTCCCGCCGAGAATCGAAGCTCGGACGCCGATGAAACTTGGCGGCTGCCATCACTCAAGGTGCCAAACTTGTCGATCCCAAGCTACGCTCTTTGGACCGCCGATTCTTGGCTGAACCCGACTCAATGGGATCGCTCGATTGAATTGGGTCTCAATGGTGCGACAGGCAACGCGGAAGCGTTGAGTATCCGCGCCGGTGGCTCGTTCAAACGCAAGACGGAATATCATGAACTGTCGGCCGACTTGACGTACATAAAATCAAGCAATGGTGGTCGTGAAACTGCACACAACGCGATCTTCAGCGGACGTGACGAACGGCTGTTGGGCGAATCGCCTTGGTCTCTCTTCTTGACCACCGGCATGGAGTACGACGAGTTTCGGGCCTTCGATGTACGATTTGTCGTGGCCGCCGGCGTCGGCTACCGACTGGTCGACAACGAGTCCACGATCTTGGGCACGCGGTTTGGTTCGGGCGTCTCGCGCGAGTTTGGCGGACCCGACGTCGACTGGGCCCCCGAAGCCAACTTCGGCCTCGATTACGAACGGCAGATTTCGGAACTGCAAAAACTAACCTCTAGAATTGACTATTTCCCCGAATGGGGCCAGTTTGAGGATTACCGTCTCAATACGACACTCAACTGGGAAGTGCTATTGGACAAGCAGTCCAACTTGAGCTTGAAGTTCTCAGCGCTCAACCGCTACGACAGCACACCGAATGGTTTGAAGCCGAACGACATTACTTACTCGGCACTTCTGTTGTGGAATTTCTAGACCGTTTGTCGGATCCAACCTCATCCGGATCTTATCTGGCCTGGTTCAACCGAACACAACATACGCCGTGACTCCCACCAAGAGGAACAGTAGAACTGTCACCACTAGAATTCCGACGAACGCCATTTCGATCTCCCGTGTAAAATTGAGCCCAACTCGCAAATCGAGCCGCAGTCTAAGCATCCCAGATCGAGCGTTTATTGGCAAGAATGAGTACGCATGGAATTCGAACTGGGCATGGGCCTTGCTACCGCCTGCCACCGATGAGCCCGGAACGCCATAAATAGTAGACCATGGTTAACAAGGTCGACATTACAGCCGCAACATAGGTCAATGCGGCCGCGTTCAGTACGGCGTGGACACCGGTCATTTCATCGGTGCCGACAATACCGTGTTCCACTAGCTGCCGTTTGGCGCGAGCACTAGCATCAAACTCGACCGGCAACGTCACAAGTTGAAAGAGCAACACGGAGCCAAACAGAATAACTCCCGCGAGGACAAGGTACTTCGAAAGAAAGAGCCCTAGAAACATGGCGTAGAAACCGATGGGCGACAAAACACCCGCCAGAGGCACCAGTGCGGAACGAACGTGCAATGGCGCGTAGTTCTTCGCATGCTGGAGAGCGTGTCCCGCTTCATGAGCGGCGACACCCACGGCTGCCAACGATCGTCCATTGAGCACATCCGCCGACAATGCCAATGTCTGTGTTCGTGGGTCGTAGTGATCTGACAATCGACCGTGCGCGCTCTGTATAGCGACGTTGTACAGACCGGCCTTATCGAGTATCAATCGGGCCGCCTCGCCGCCCGACATTCCGCTCCGCATTCCGACCTTTGAATATTTGTTGAATGCCGAGCGAACCAGCATGCTGGCCCCGCCCGCGATCAACAAACTTGGAATCAAGACTAACAGGAAGTACATCGAGTCAAAAAAATACATTGTATTCACTCCTCAAATTTGCTCAGCAACACGCCAAGATGCCGATCTCGCACACTAGATCGTTTAGTTCCACGATGGATCGTCAGGTCGATGGCGAATGTTCAATACTTCCAGAGCTTGCCGGCCGACTTCCCGAAGTGCCAACGACCAGAGATCTTCAGGAGCAACCTCTTCGAGGGCTCGCGGATCAAAATCCAACACGTGCCACATTCCGACGCGAAGCTCTTCCTCCAGTTGCCCGGGTTCCCAGCCGGCATGACCGACGAAGAACTGTAAGAACCCGAGCTCATTGCTAGCCAATTGGACCAGGTTCATCTTCTGTGCGGAAATGTGAAAACCCCCAGGCAAACAACGTTCGCTGCAGTCGGGCGCGGAGTGTAATGCCATGACTGCCCCGGATATGGGTCCACCGAGCAAGACCTGTCGGCTGTCCCGACAGTTTTCGACGCCGAGCTTCGTCATCAATCCTTGCACCGTTTCGCGCATCGGACGATTCAATACCACTCCGTACGCCCCATCCTCGTCGTGCTGAAGCAACAACACGACCGTCTGAAAGAACTGCTGGTCGTCGAGGTGTGGAGAGGCGACCAGGACGTGTCCTTCCAGCGTTGCTTTTTGGGAAAAGAAGTTCACCGCAACACGACTCCTTTTCAAAGGAAATTGCAATCGATATTCACTGTCGCCATTCACTGTCGCCAGCGCTCACCATTTTGGCAGGGCGAGGCCCGACGAGCTTATACCACGCAAGAACAGTGCCAATCACGAAACTTCAGCGTCCCTTCCGGGCAGGCCCGCCTCCGTCTCGATTGCACGGCTCCAAAAAAACGCTAGCACCTTTCATCGGACCGGCTGCTGTTGGCCGTCAGTATTTCGCCATCCAATCTCATTTTCCTGCCCAATGTCGGTGAAAAACGGGTCTGAAGGGCCTCGGGGTCGTCGGCCCCAGAGCCGCGAGCTTCTAGCTTGGTTTTTGGCATCAAACCCAGGCCAGCAGTTTGCCGGGCTTTTCCGGGCCCATCGCTTGATTGCCGTTGTTTGGCTCGATTGTTTGTTTTGTGTCGGTTTTGCTCTCCCAAACTCGCGGATCTCTCAGAAGGGAGGCAATTTTGGCTAGTCGTGTTCGCGCGGCGAATTAGCTTGGAATCAATGCCGCCACTGAAAAAAGCCATTTCTCGTAAGTTCACACCACCGGAGTCGGTCAAATGAAAACACCTTATTGGATACTATTGGTCGCCACCGCGTTTTTGTCCGGTCGCTTGGGAACCAATAACATCACTTCAGCCATGCCCGCTCCGGTCGCCGTCGCGGGGGTTCATTCCCCAATGACAAATACGCGACTGTCTGATTTGGCTCCGTTTCCACAACATCAAGTCCTGCTAGAACAGTATCGGGCGATCGCTCGCCGGCAAGAGCAACAGACGAACGATCTTCAAAGCACAGTATCCGAGATGGAAACGGCATTCGACGTTTTTGCAACCGAATTCGAATCGCTCAAGCCCAGAAAAAGCTGGCATCGAGCTCGCCTAGATGCCAACAGCAAACACTATGCAGCCGTGTGTGAATTCCTCAAACAAATTGATGAAGCTCATTTCCCTACGGTGAAGACTTGGTATGCCGACCAATGGGTCCAGCTCACAGCCGCGTACGATCAACATCATTTCCCGACCGCTTCACAACGTGACGCGTTGGTAAAATTGATCGTGACTCTGCAGACGGACGAGGAACGCCGCGTTGCAGAATTGAGTAACCGAAGCGTTCGCGACCTGACGGTCGGCTATTGTCTAACCGCCATCTGGAGTGAAACGCTCGAACATCTGCGAGCTTTCGACTATTGAATTGGGCTGGCCGAGGCGAAGCCCACGAACGCGTGTGAGCAAGGCCAGCTGCCGTTAGGGATACAAGTGGTACTTTACCCAATGACTATTCTGTAACTCATAGACGTCGCGTTCATGCAGTCGCGCGAGTCGTCCTTGCCAAAACTCGATGCGTTCAGGAACCAAACAGAACCCGAACCAGTGTTCTGGACGCGGCACGTCGACGACATCCACAAACATTTGCTCGTAGTCGGCTACTCTTTGCTCGAGCGTCGCTCGATCCGGCAACACTTCCGACTGGGTCGATGCCCACGCCCCGATTCGACTTTCTCGGGCGCGACTATTCCAATAGCGATCTGTGACTTGATCGTCCAATCGTTCGACCTTCCCGTCAATCAGGACTTGCTGCGCGCCTTGATCATCGTAGAAGCAGATGGCTGCGTACGGATTCTCGGCAAGCTGCCTCCCCTTACGGCTGAGCGAATTGGTGTAAAAGACAAATCCCTCCGCGTCGTGTCCTCGCAGCAGCACGACCCTTGATGTGGGGCGTCCCGATGCAGAACAAGTCGACAGCGTCATTGCATCCGCTTCTCGCAACCCCCTCGTCTTGAGAACCTCACGAAACGCCTCAAACCGCTGATACGCCTCTTGTAGTAACTGTTCCACGATAGTTTGCAACGCCTTTCAATTCTCACGCTTGGGTCGTGGCAAGTGTTTTCCAGAGAAATCCATATAAACTTGCCAATCCTGTAGAGTCACACCATGCTTTCCTGGTCGAATGTGGTATCCGATCCGGCTGAGCAGTGGTTCATTGGTTGCCGGCATGGTGGTCTGAGCGATACCGTCCGTGCCCAAAAGACGGTAGACCGGATCGGCGAACCGCGCCGATAGAAACTCGCCGTGCGGATCAGCCCAACGATCGTCCTCCGCACTACAAACCAACACAGGCCTCGGAGCGACAAGCGAAAGGAGCATGTGCTGATCAACGGGTAGTTCGTCTTCGTTGTCGTTGTATTTTACAAAATTGTCGCAAAACCAGTGTGGGAAGGAAGTGTTGATTCGCTGCACCGTTTCTCCAAATCGACGACGGTTCAGCGCCGCTCCGCCACATCCGGAATCGTTGGAGATAACAACCGCAAACCGTTCGTCATGTGCGCCAGCCCAGAGCGAAGTTTTTCCCAATCGCGAATGCCCCATCAATATGATTCGTCCCGCATCAACGTCCTTATCCTGTTCCAGGTAGTCGACCACGCGACTCAGCCCCCACGCCCACGTTGCAATCGATCCCCAAGCATTACCCGTCGGTGTCCCGTCGGCGGAATCGGGGAACAGCTGATGAACACCATTCTTGAAGCCATCGTCAAAATCGGGATCTATGTCGCCGTAGTAAACCGTCGCCAGTCCGTAGCCCCGCGCCACAATTTTCTCGACGGGCCATCTTGAGCTGGCAATACCGCGACCAGCCTCGGTTGCCCGGTGTTGCTTCACGCTTCCATCGTTGCGGTCTCGCACCCACGATGTTGGCACCGCAATCCTTGGATCGTTCTGAATGGTGTGATTCCCTTGAAAATTCAGACCGACGAACGTCCCTGCCGAGGCTCGTCCCTCGAGATTGGGGAGATACATCAATAACCCGAGCGACACTTTCCGGTCGCCGCGAGACAAGTCCAACCGAATCTGTTTTCGCGTCGCGCGGCCATTCACCGCCTTGGAGTCGGATTCAATGAGCGTAGACGTTAGTGATATCTTCGTTTCCGGAATGCGCCCATAGACATGGTCAGCGAAAAGAGCCATCACTTCCTGGCGTCTTCCATTCACCCACGCTTTCGCGGTATCAACGGCGTTTCCGCTCGCATCGACGAGTGGATCAGGAAGCGAAAACTCGGGAACTTTGGACTCGTCGTAGTTGAAACCCTTTGGCTGAGCGGACACACCGGATCCACAGACCACTATGACACAATAGACAATGGCCCGTTGGTGAAGAGACTTCATCGTTATTGCTCCAGTTAGTTGGGGAGGCAGGTTTGCACTGGACTAGCTATCAGAGCATGATAGTGGACCGGCCGACTTTCTGCACATCGTTGATGTGTCGCTAATCATCGAGTGAACTTCCGTCAGTTGTGGACCAATGATACATCGAAGTCTCGTTTTGGTTGCCATGTTGCCACTCTCGGCCGTTTGGTCTGGCGACCTCGGCGCGTCAGAACCAGTCGTTCCGGGTTACGAACGAGCGCATCGGCAAGGCCTGTCGAACTCGATTCAGGGGTCGCTGCTGGCTAGTGAGCTCGCTTGCACAGCCTGCCACCGCGACAAGAACTCGGCGCGGAAGACGGCACCTTCGCTAATCGGTGTGCGACAGCGATTAAGCGTCGCCTGGGTGGAGAAATTTCTCGAGCAGCCTCAAGCCTCAAAGCCGGGAACAACCATGCCTCACCTATTGGGGCACCTACAAGTCGAAGCACGCGCCGATACGATACGCCAATTGGTCCAGTATCTGGCAAGTCTTCAACCACCGAAAGCGATGTTCGACCTCGGTCTACGAGCCGCGGTACAACCGACAGTACCACGTTACTGGGAAAAGGGAGATAGCCAACGCGGCGCTAAACTCTACCATTCGGTGGGCTGCATTGCCTGCCACCCTGTCCGTAACGGCGATGGTGCTGCTCAACCCTCACGGTTAACCAAGCTACGCAGCCAAGGCTACGACGAAGAGGAGATCGCCGAGATCATTCGAGCGTCCGGCGCATCGGCCTACGTGCCTGAAGTACCTCACTCGGACTTGGCTGCCAAATACTCCAAACAGGCACTCGCGGTCTTCCTTTTCGATCCAGACCGATTTCGCAGCGGGTCCCGGATGCCGAACATGAAGCTGGCACCGGACGAAGCAGCCGATTTGGTCGCCTTCCTCACCTCGGGTGCAATAGAGCGCGACGATTGGCCTGCCGTCGACAAAAAACTTGCCGAAGAAGGCCGTCGCGTGTTCGATAAAATGGGGTGTATCCAGTGTCACGCCCAGGATACTCCAATGAATACGACGGCTCCCGACTGGTTGACCTTGCGACCCAACCGCGGTTGTTTGGCCGAGGAACCGCAGCCGGCCGACTACCAGCTCTCCGTCGGCCAACGCGACTCGCTTCGACGCCAGATCAGTGATTCAACGGCGGCAAAACCGTCCGCGGAATTGTCGCTGCTACGATTCAACTGTTTGGCATGTCACCGACGCAACGGCACCGGTGGCCTGGGCATCGACCGCTGGCATCACTTTGAAAATGTTGGTGATGTCGATATCGGTGACGAAGGTCGAATTCCACCGACACTCGACGGAGTCGGACGGAAACTACAGAACCAATGGATGACAAAAGTGCTCCGAGGCGAAGGAGGCATCCGCCCTTTTTTGAAGATCCGAATGCCGATTTTCCGTCACCCAGACATGCAAGCACTACCCACACAATTGGAGGTGGCGGACGAGGGACACCGTGAAAAAGCAGAGGATATATTTCCGCGTATTGAACCGACTGCTGCGCTGGCCATTTCAGATACGGGTTGTGTCCAGTGTCATACCATGGGCAGCGAACAACTCCCCGGTATCGTCGGCGTTGAGATCACCGGGCTCAGCGAGCGACTACGGCCGGAGTGGTTCCGTGAGTTCATGCGAAATCCGGTCGCACTAAAATCTCGTACGCGGATGCCGACTTTCTTTCCCAACGGAAAATCATCGCGTCCGGACCTCTTGGACGGTAACGTCGACGAACAGATCGCATCACTTTGGTGGTACCTCGCCGATTCCGAAGGTGTCGTATTGCCCGAAAAACTAGTCAAGGGTCGGCTGCACAATTTCGAGTTGAAACCGCAGGATTCTCCGATCGTCCTCCGGACCTTCGTTCGCGATGTGGGAACACACGCCATCTGTGTTGGATTTCCGCAGGGTGTGCACTTGGCATTCGATGGTCGTCAGACGGGACCACGATTGTTCTGGAAAGGGCGTTTTCTGGACGCTCACGGGACCTGGTACGATCGATTCATACCGCCGGCCAAGCCGCTCGGCACCGACGTTGTGGCGGTGATTTCTGGACCTGGCGCACACAACGCCAAGCTCACCGACACCTGGCCTGATCAAGTCGACAATCTTCGCCTGCGAGGCTACCGTTTGGTCAGCGGCGTGCCCACCTTCCGATACCGTGTGGGGAGCACCCAAATTCAGGATCGCATGACGCCGCACAACGGCGGATTCGTCCGTCGACTGGAAGTAGCTGGAGCCGACACTCCTTCCGTTTGGATTCAACTCGCCGCCGGAAAACAGATCAAACACCAGGGCACCAAGGCCCTCGTCGACCAACTCACACTAAGTAGCAATGTGCTGGAACGGGCTGAAGTTGTCGGCGTGAATCCGCGACGGATCGTGATTAGCACGGCAAAAATGCCCTCAGTTATCTCTATCGAGTACCGGTGGTAGCAATGAGTTTTCGCCTCCGACTGCAAACTGCCCCTCTCTTGCTCTTCCTCGAGTTCTCGTGGGCACTCTTCATGGCGTCCGGCTATGAAAGCCTGGCAACAGCTCAACAGATCCAAAACCCATATAAGATAATTACGATTGCCACATCTCAGGCGTCGACCTGGTCGCGGTCCAAACATTGGAAGCCCGGCGACGAGCAAGTACCTCTAGAGATCAGCGGCATGTGTACACTTCCCAATGGCCGCCTGGCGGTGGCGATCCGTCGCGGCGAGGTATGGCTTATCGACGGTGCGTACGACACGTCAGGCGAGAAACTAAAACTCCATCGCTTCGCCTCCGCTTTGCACGAGCCGCTTGGATTGGTGCGGTACCGCGACGGACTTTGTACCGCACAGAGGACGGAAGTCACCTTATTACGTGACACCGACCATGACGATGTAGCCGACGACTACGAGACAATCAATCAGAGCTGGGGCGTGAGCGGAAATTATCACGAGTATGCGTACGGTCCCGTTGTCGATGACCACGACAATTTGTGGCTGACTTTGAACATCGGCATGGGATTCCAAGGCGGGCAGAAGGGAAAACTACTTCCGTCGAAGTGGGGAGGACCGCAAGCGCCATGGCGAGGTTGGGGAGTCCGGATCTCACGGGCGGGAAAATTTGAACCTGTGGCAGCCGGCATGCGGTCTCCAAGCGGGCTGGGAACAAACCTAAACGATGATGTCTTTTTTACCGATCAGCAGGGAAACTGGATTCCCGTCTGCTCGTTACATCACTTGCGACCTGGCGTGTTTTACGGACACCCCGATGCGCTGGCGTCGATGCAGTTACCAGGCGGCCAACTCAAGGGAATCGTCGATATCCCAAACGGAATCCCCTACCCGGAAGCCGTTGCCCAAGTGCCTGCACTTGTCCCGCCAGCCGTTTGGTTCCCGTACAAGAAAATGGGGCAGTCGGCGACTGACGTTGTCTGCGATACCACACGGGGGAAATTCGGGCCATTTCAAGGCCAGTTGTTCGTCGGCGAGTTTACGCTGGCCTCGATTAGTCGAGTGTTCCTGGAGAACGTCGACGGGGAGTATCAAGGGGCCTGTTTTCCGTTTCATGAAGGGCTCGACTCGGCGGTCATCCGCCTAACATTCGGCGAGGACGGCAGTCTGTTCGCCGGTCTATCCAACCGAGGATGGAGTAGTGTTGGCAGAGCGTCCTACGGGTTACAACGTCTGGTGTGGGATAAGAAAACTCCCTTCGAGATCCTCGAGATGCGAGCTCGCTCCGACGGTTTTGAATTGGTATTCACCAAGCCAGTCGATTACCGGACTGCCACAGACGTAAACTCCTACACGATGGAGAGCTACACCTATCAGTACCACCAAGTGTATGGCAGTGACGAGTTGTTCAAGAAACCGGTTTCCATTATCTCGGCCGATCTCTCCGCCGATGGCCGCAGGGTCCATTTGAAGACCCAACCACTTCGAGAACTCTACGTCCACGAGTTGCGGGCAACAGGAGTTCGATCAACCGACGACGAACCGCTGATCCACGTGGACGCCTATTACACGTTAAATCGCATACCGGACGAATAATTGGCCAGCATGCGTCACGCTCGGTCTTGTGCGGTGATGGGACAGTGTTTTCTTGGAAGGGCCATGGCACTGGCGAAGTACAAGCACGAAGAAATGACGAACAACTGAGGAGTGGGAAGAAAAGGGGTGACAAGTCACCGCACTCCAAAAATTTCATTTCGCCCGCTTGGCGATCTGTTGATATACCTGCAACGCTTCCTCGAATTCAGCCAGTGCGTCGGCTGACAACAGATCGCGGCTGCGTTGAATTTCGTCGGTCATCCGTCCGATCAAATACTCAATCTCCTCGCGTCGTGGCCGGATCAACTGGCCATCAATCTGACAATGCCACGGCGCAGTATGTGCAAATCGCACGCCTCGTTCCCCTTCACGGTATCGGCAACGCAGGGCCACCCAGGATGTTTCACACAGCGTCAGTTCGTGGCGCACATCAACCTGATAGGCGCCCGTGTCAAGCTGTTTCACGGGAGCGTCTAGCGGAATGATTCTTCCATTCACGACCAGCTCGACCTTGTCCAGCGGACGAAGAGACCGAATCAAACCGTCGATACGCAGCGTCCGCGGACCGTTGTCTGTGAACTTGTGTCCGGGATGTTGGTCGTCGACCGTCACTTGAATCATTGGCCCAGTGGTCACAAAACTGCGGCCATTTCTGAGGCCGTCGATCCACGAGTCCGCATTAAAAGGCCCGTCGACATGAACGTAAACTCGCCCATAACCAAGCGGAACGGGATGAACGCCAGATGCCGTTCCGGCAGTTGGCTGGATGGCAAACCCACAATTCAATAGAGCGTAGTAATTCTGCAAGCCGAAATCGATCCACCCCCCCTCGGTCATCAGGTCACCTTCCATTTCAACCTGCATGTACTCGGCTGGACGAACTTGGCTTGAACGAAACCCGAAGCGAGTCTTCCAGAGACTATTGTTGGCCAGTTCGTACAAGTCGACTTTCGCTACGGGAATCAACATCATCGACCATGGCCAACTGTGTTTGTCCAAATCGAGCAACGCGCCCTCGCGATGGGCGCGTTGGGCGATCTGCTTGACTGGGGGCATCCCCTCCGCAAATATCGATCGATGATTCAAAATAAAAACGGCTCCAAGAACGTGCCGTTTTTCCCCAATCTGAAAAATCTCGTATTCCGTATTCCGAGGGAACATGACGTGAGTCGAGTCAACAAAGATCGGGTCATAGCCATGATCAACGCGGGCTCCAAAAGGTGACGGCCCCTGCCGCCGCAACGGTGAAGGATCGAGCCCGGGCGATGTTCCGGCTAAAATGGTCCAGAAAGTGACTGGGAAAGCCACGTTCAATTCTTCGGCCAACATGACATTCGGCAGTTCGCGAATACGCCGATGCACGTGCGTTTCACCCGAGTACCAACCGTCAGCCGCCAAATGACTCCACCGCTGCAACGATAGCTGCAGTCGTATTGAGTGATTGGCCACTGAGAATTCTCGTTTGAGTGGCACGTACTCCTTTCCTCGTTCAACCACAAGCGTGTATTCACCTTTAGGCAACTGAACACGAAAGGGATGTGCGGAAATGGTCGTATGCAGTTCCTCGCTGCCTGCCAACGGCACCCATTGTTCACGGTAGGGCAGCGCAGTTCCCTGGGGATCGTACGACTGGACAAACCAAGATTCGCCGTTCGCGTCGGTGAGGTAAACTCTGGCCGGTAGCAGCTCGCCTGTCTCGGCATCAGTGACCACCCCGGTCAGCTGAAACCGTTGCGTGACCTGCTGCGCCGATGAGATACGCACCGAGAGTGACAGGCACAAGATTGCTAGGACCAGGGTCGTCGTCCCAGCCCAAATGTCGTGTGGACGCCTCTGGTCACGATTTTGTTTGGAAGACGCTGCCAAAACAATGAGGGTCGGGCATTTCATTTTTTTCAAACTCACGTTGGCAAAGATCACTGATGTTGACGAAACTTGCGTCCTTTTCGGCCGATTCATACCCGGCCATGAGTACGGCCATTGTATCCCACGCCATCAACGCACCCGACTGGGGAAATCGGTCTTTTTCCAACGCGCAATCCACCGCAT
>DUDC01000147.1:0-8753 GCA_012959465.1 Planctomycetaceae bacterium | reverse complement strand
GGCCGTACGCCGTGGGTGCAAGCCCACGGCGTACGGCCTCAACCACCGCCCGAAGCGGCGACAGCAGCTATCGCGCTATGGCTATGGTCTTGCGTGAATTGAAAAACCCGAGGCTAGCGCCTACGGCTCAAATCCACCTATACCTCGACGTTGGGTTCTCTCTCATCCGGTAGTATCCTGCCAATCGCAGAGGTCAGGTTGCCGGACTCGGCGAAGACAAGTTCGATCCGCCGGTTAAAGATAAACCGGAGTTGCTCGAGAAACTGCGGTGGAAGGGGAAAGACTGTCACAAGCGTCAGCGTGTCACCGTCCAAGGAAATCGGCAAGATATTCATCGAGCTGGCCATCGGACCAGTGACCAGTTTGCGTAGCGAACCAGAGACGTCCACCGCGTCGAGATCAACGGTTCGCCCAACTCGTGACTTACAGCTCGGACATTCCGTCCCCCCTTCAGAAAGAGACGACAGCGTCACGGCAGTATCACAAGCGGGACATTGCAGGGAAATAGTCATGGTCAGCGCGGCGAATTTGATCGGACGGCGGCGTATGTCAATGTTCGTACAACAGAGATTATCTGATAAGCCTATAATCTGCATTCTAGGTGACGGCTCATGGAATGAAAGCAGAAAAGCGGACGATTCTACTGACCAACAGTTGGCAGACTTCCAAAACCTCAATCACAGTCGAAGGTGTCTGGCGTCGTTGTCGCTTCCACGAATCCTCTATACAATCAAACTTGGGTTTTGCTCGAGAATGAACAACATTTCCTTGTCATCCCAAACTCCTACCTCGTACTCCGCACGTGAATCAACGACTTGTTTGTTTCGCTGTTCTGATCGGCCTCACCCTGTTCGCTGCCGGGTGGTGGGTCGGCGATCACACCAAGACAAGTGAGCCATCAACGATCACTGAGAATCCAACAAATCGTGATCCCGATACAGAGGCTGAGCAATTAGCCGAGGAAGCGAATCGCCACGTTTCGACGTTAAAGGCCGAGCTGAAATCGACGAAACGAGATCTGGCTGAACAGCGTCAGATCATCCGCAAACACTCGTTGACCAAAAGAATGCGGTCCGTCGACGAGTTGCTTGCCCTTTTTCCGGCCAAGTACCCACAGGGCGACTGGACTCCGTCCGAGACCATTTTTGAGGACTGCTGGTTCGAGACTCTCGATGGTCTTCGGATCCACGGTTGGTATTTGAAACACGAGAGACCACAGGTCGTGATTCTGTACGCGCACGGCAACGCTGGCAACATTACTCACCGGGCAAGAGTGGCCGTCCGCCTTCACGAAAAATTCGACGCATCCATTTTGCTGTTCGATTATCGTGGGTACGGTCGCAGTGAGGGTACACCATCGATCGATGGCTTGTACCGGGATGCTCGCGCCGCTCGCGATTACCTTTCCGAGCGTGAACAAACAAAGCCAACGGATATCGTTCTAATGGGTCGGTCGCTTGGTGGAGCCATTGCGGTCGAATTGGCCGCCGAGGATGGCGCCCGAGGATTGGTGCTGGAGAGTACCTTTTCATCACTGCGAGAAGTCGCCGGATCGCATTACCCCAAGTTCCTCGTCAACCTGTTGGTTGCCGATCGTCTTGATTCTCTATCGTCGATAGCACGCTTTGCCGGACCACTCTTGATAAGTCACGGCACTGCCGACCAGACGATCCCACTGGCGCATGGCCGCCAGCTTTTTGAAGCTGCCAACGAGCCGAAGGCCTTCGTTCAAATAGCGGGCGGCGACCACAACGATCCACAAAGCGAACACTACTACGACGAGTTGGGGCGTTTTCTTGCGGGTCTTCCGAACGAATGACCAATGAGTCCGACAGGAAACTGACTGCGAATCGTCACGCCGCAACTGCGAATTGCTGTTGGCATTCCGCATTTCGTCTCCGCTGAAGCCGCGAAATTCGCTAAACTATGCCCATTCTGGTCGGGATTGACCGGCATACCGCGTTTTCTACATCAAGCGGTTCGTCCGCGGCCAACTCGTCCGCGGTCAACTATAGGACCACCACCATGAAACGCTTCCTATACTCGATCACGATGACATTCACGCGTCTGCTGCTGCGTTTGCGGTACCGAGTGGAGGTGAAGGGCCTTGAGAAGATTCGCCACCTCGAGGGGCCGACGATGGTTTTCCCAAACCATCAGGCGTACATTGACCCGCCTTTGGTCCTGACCCACATCCGTTTGGGCCAACCACTGCGGCCACTGGTTTATTCCGGGACCTATCGCCTTCCTGTGCTGAATCTGCTGATGCGGATTGCCCGTGCTTTGGAAGTGCCGGATTTGAAGCAGCACAGTCAAGAGTCTCATTCGGAGACTCTGCAAATCATCGATCGAGTGGTCGAGGGGCTGGAACGAAATGAGGCCTTTCTTCTCTACCCGTCGGGCCGGCTGCAACGTGGCCACCGCGAGGCAATCGGGGGAAGTCGCGCAGCGCATGAAGTTGTCACTCGTTTCCCGAATTGCAACATCGTCCTCGTCCGCACACGGGGCATTTGGGGCAGCACCTATAGTTGTGCCGAAACAGGCTCGCTGCCAAGTGTGGGCAACGTCCTGTTGAATGGTTTCCTATGGGGCTTGGCCAGCTTGTTCTTTTTTGCCCCGCGTCGGCGAGTCACCATGACGGTCGAGCTGGCGAATCGCGATGACCTGCCGCTGCACGATCGCAACCAATTTAATCGCTACCTTGAGAATTGGTACAACGAAGATGAAATTGAAGAGCCGAGATTCGTGCCGTTCCACGCACTGTTTGGCACTCGTACGAAAGAGTATCACTTCGCGGAAGCGGGGGCTGTTGCGGATGTTGAAAAGGTGCCGAGTAAGTTACGCACCGAAGTCAACGACATGGTCATCCAACATCTGAAACGTCCGCTCACCGAAGAGGAACTAGTTCCCGACGCCAGCCTGGATACTCTAGGACTCGATAGTCTGGAGAGAATGGAACTATCCCTAGAGTTGGAACAGCGGTACGGATTCCGGGCCGCTGAAGTTCCCGAAACGCTGGGCCAAATATGGTTATTGGCTTGCGGAAGGTTGGAGGGCAATGATGAATCTCAACCAGCTCCGAAAGCATGGCAGCAGCCGATGCCGTCGGGTAAGGCGAGCGTCTATGGCGAGTCAATTGCTGAGTCGTTCTTGGAGCGAGCTCGGCGGTCGGCAAAGGACATCGTAGTCGCCGACGAACTTTCAGGTGTGCTGAACTATCGGCGGCTGCTGGTTGGCACGATCATATTTTCGCGTCGATTCAGTCCACTCGAAGGTGACGCGGTAGGCCTCATGCTGCCGGCTTCCGTTGCTGCCGACATGAGCTTTATGGCACTCCATTTGGCGGGAAAAACGCCCGTACTGTTGAATTGGACGACGGGCCCAGCAGCCCTCAACCATGCGGTCAAGACTCTAAACGTAAAACACGTGATTACATCGCGCCGTTTTATCGATCGCATTGGAATCGAGATTGAAGGTGTGAACTTCGTATGCCTAGAAGACGTGCGAGGAACGATTGGCAAAATCGAAAAACTTACGACCATGCTCCGCGCCATCGTGGCGCCGGGCAGCTTTCATGCGCCACCTCAAGATCCCGACGCACCGGCCGCAATCCTCTTTACATCGGGCTCCGAGAGTACTCCCAAGGCGGTGCCGCTGTCGCACCGAAACCTCCTGACGAATGTTCGCGAAGCGCTTGAAGCGCTGGATTTCAAACGGTCGGACTCGTTACTCGGTTTCCTGCCACCCTTTCACAGTTTTGGCCTGACGGGAAATTTACTGTTTGGCTTGTTGGCCGGTGTCCGTCTCGTCCATTACCCCGATCCGACCAACGCTCCAGGTCTGGCCGCAATCATCGCCAGCTACCGACCCAATTTATTGGTGGCCACTCCGACCTTTTTCGGGTACATCCTAGGCGTGGCCAGCGACGATGAACTCCAGTCACTGGAGATTGTGATCTCAGGCGCGGAAAAGTGCCCCGACGCGATACGAGTAGAATGCCAGCGCCGGCTACCGAAAATAACGATTCTGGAGGGCTACGGGATCACCGAATGTTCACCGATCGTTTCGGCAAACCGGTTGGATCAAAATAAGCCTGGTACGATTGGCATCCCGTTATCGGGTGTCGAAACAGTCATTGTTCACCCAGAAACTCGGGGGACGCTTGCCGATGGCGAAACGGGGTTGCTACTGGTGCGAGGAGCATCGATCTTTGCTGGATACCTGAACTACGAAGGAACGAACCCCTTTGTCGAACACGACGAGAAGACTTGGTACAACACGGGTGACTTGGTCAAACGCGACGAGGACGGCTACCTGATCTTTGCCGGCCGGCTGAAGCGGTTTATCAAGTCGGGTGGCGAGATGATCTCATTGCCTGCGTTGGAGAGTCCCTTTCAAACAAAATTCCCGCCTAGCGAAGACGGGCCAAGGGCCGCAGTGGAAGGTATCGAGACCGAGCGTGGCGGCCGTTTCGTCGTTCTTTTTACCACCGAGAAATTGAATCTGGCCGAAGCGAATCAGCTGCTCTCAGTCAATGGTTTTCGTGGTGTGATGCGACTGGACGAAGTGAATCAAGTCGACTCTATTCCCCTACTCGGATCGGGCAAAGTTGACTACAAGTTGCTTCGCCGACAGGTGGAAGAGCTGGCCGTGGCCAATGAAGCCCCACAATGATCGAGCGGTTCCAACTCGCTAGTCTCGCTTGAATCTCGCACCCCCGGCATGCCGGCGTTTATCGGCATTCTTCGTAGTGGATTTCGCAAGAAATCCCACAGCGGAAGGATCTCTGGCGAGATCCACTACAAGCCCAAGTCCCAGGCCGACGTCGAGGACGCTGCCGAAGTTTCGGAGAGCCCGTCGAAAAACACCGCGAAACGATCACTCGGATGCGGAATACGTGAAATCGACAACTCGATGCACTAAAATGTCCGCTGCTTCAGCTGTTTAAACGCTTGAATCCATCCTGACGGAAATCGCCATGAGTCACAATCGACGATCCTTCCTGCACACGACACTGACGACGACTAGCACGGCGCTCGCCGCGAATCTTGTCGCCAACAAAGCGCAGTGTGGTGAGTTTACGGGCAAGATTCGCAAGGCCGTCAAGTACCACATGATTGCCGACAAGATCCCAGTCAGTGATAAGCTACGGCTGCTGAAGGACTTGGGTTTTGACGGTGTGGAAACGAACGCGGTGACTCGAGGCCGAGACTGTACGATTCGCGAGATGGCCAACGCCAGCGAAAAGACCGGCGTGCCCGTGCACGGCGTGGTGAATTCGAGCCGACCGGACATTCAAGCGGCAATCGACGAGGCCGTCGCATACGGGGCCACCTCGGTATTGCACGTGGTACGATATGACCGCAACATTTCATACCGTCAAAATTACCAACAAACGCAACAGCTACTTCGCCAAGCGATTCCGCATGCCGAGAAGAAAAACGTCAAGATCCTGATCGAAAATGTCTGGGCATCGTTCTTGATCGAGCCGTTGGGCATGGCTCGCTACGTGGACGAATTGGACAGTCCTTTCGTGCAGGTGTACTTCGATATCGGCAACGTTGTCCGCTGGGGTTGGCCGGAGCACTGGATCGAAGTTCTGGGATCGCGCGCCCAAAAATTGGATGTCAAAGAGTATGATCTGAAAATCGCAATGAACGAAGGCATGAGGAAAGGATTCCGCGTACCCATCGGCGAGGGCAGCATCGAATGGGCAAAGGTGCGGGCCGAGCTTAAGAAGATCAAATACCAGGGTTGGGCGACCGCTGAGGTCGCTGCCGGCGATCGCCAACGGTTGACCGATGTCGCAGCGCAGATGGATCGTGTCCTTGACCTGTAATGACGAAGCGAAATAGGGGGCAGCCAGTCGGGCCAACTTGCCGGCATCTGACACCTACCGTCAATCCAAACCGTGACAAATCTAATGTCGTAGGAATATGCTCCATGAATCTCGCCATAAGACGATACGTCATTACTTGCTTGGTGTTGAACTGCTTGGCTGTCAGCAATCTTCCGACATTGCGAGGTCAAGATGTCATCGACGTGAGCCAAGTGGACATCCGCTCATTTGGTGCTGTCGGCGACGGTCGCACGGACGACACCAACGCATTCCGAAAGGCGATATCGTCCGGCCGAGGTGGCATCCGACTAGGCAACGGCACATTCCGAATTACGGAAACAGTGGACATTGAATTGGACAAAGTCGGTTTTACATCGTTGCTGGGTGACGGAACGGCTCGGGTGATTATGGCCGGCGCTGGGCCAGCGTTCCGGCTGATCGGTACTCACGGTGGGACGGCCGATCCGGGAACCGTACAGCCGTCCGTTTGGGACCGGCAACGGGCTCCTTTGATCGAGGGGATCGAGATTGTCGGAGCCCACAAGTTGGCCTGCGGTATCGAAGCGCGGGGAACCATGCAATTGATTATCAATCGTGTCGTTATTCGCAAGGTCTTGCATGGCATCCATTTAACAAAACGCAATCGCAACGTGATTATTGCGATGTGCCATATCTACGAAAATGAAGGTGTCGGAATCTACTATGACCACGTCGACTTGCACCAATCAAACATCACCAATTCGCATATCAGCTACAACCGTCAAGGGGGCATCGTCCTCCGTGGAGGCAACGTAAGGAACGTACATATCGGTGTTTGCGACATCGAAGGGAACATGTCTCCCAAGACAGAACCGACAGCTAACATCCTGATTGACTCAACTGGCGGATCACTGGGCGAAATCGCGATTACTGGGTGCACGATCCAACACGATCATCGCTCACCGGGTTCAGCAAATATTCGCATCAACGGCAAGAGCTTACGTCGAAGCCATACCAATGAACTGCGTCATGGTAACATCACGATTTCCGCAAATGTGCTTTCCGATGTTCGCACGAATATCGAAGCGAGCAACACACGCGGGTTAACCATCGTCGGAAACACGATTTGGAAAGGCTTCGATTCAAATCTCGTCCTAGACAACTGCCAGAGTTTCGTTGTGCTCGGCAACATATTCGATCGCAATCCTCGCTACCATTATGGGGACGGGGCCGACGCGAAATTGGGCGTCGTGTTGCGCAATTGTACCGATGGCAATGTCACCGGCAACGCGATCCACGGCACGGGCGATATTCCGGCGGCGATTTACCTGAAAAACTGCAAAGGTATCAATATGACCGGTAACTCGGTGTACCAACCGCGAGGCGCAGCGTTTCTTCTGGAGGGAGTCCGCAGTAGTCGGGTTTCCGGAAGCTTGATTCGCGTCACAGATGCCCGACAGGTGATCGTCCAACGCAACTCGGGACCTAACCAAATTGCCAACAATCTTATCGACCGTGAGAGTGAATGATCGAATCGAACAGCATCTAATTGTCTGGAATATCGCATGCGAACAAGAGATATTGGATTTGTTGTGATCGCCGTTGTGGCGCTAATGACGATTCTTAATGAGCCCATTTTTGGTCAGCGCAATTACCCTCCCAAAATGAAGGGTGCCGCAGAAGAAGTCTATAAACGAGTGGATGGTATCGAACTCAAGATCTACCGTTTTGATCCCGTCGACCATTCGCCAAAGAAGGAAAAACTCGCAGCGATCGTGTTCTTCTTTGGAGGAGGATGGCGTTCGGGAAACCCGCAGCAGTTCGAACAACATTGCCGGCTTCTCGCTGAACGCGGAATGGTCGCCTTTACGGCCGACTATCGAGTTTCTTCACGTCATAAGACGCTGGTAAAAGAGTGTGTGGCAGATGGCAAATCGGCAATTCGATGGGTCCGCACGAATGCAGATCGTCTTGGCGTGGATCCGAACCGAATTGTCGCCGGCGGCGGTTCCGCTGGTGGCCACGTCGCCGCGTGTGCCGGCATCATTAAGGCATTCGAGTCCAAGAGCGAAGACCTTAATGTAACTTCACGCCCCGACGCGATGGTCCTATTCAATCCGGCGGTTGTCTTGGCGCCGATTGCAGGCATCACGTTGGATAAGGAGAAGCTGGCGACATTGACCACGCGAATAGGCGTTGATTCTCGCGCGCTCTCACCCTTTCATCACGTTGAACATGTCGTCCCGCCGACGTTGATCGTGCACGGCAAAGACGACACAACCGTTCTCTATCGCACCGTCGAGTTGTTCGCCGATAAAATCAACGCGAAACAAGGAAAGTGCGTGTTGGTGGGATACGAAGGCCAGTCCCACGGGTTTTTCAACCATGGCCGAAGTGGCAACAAGATGTACGAAGCCACGACCAACGAAATGGTCAAATTCCTAAGCGAACAGGGCATGTTTGCCGCGACACCAACGAAAAAGTAGTACGGTGTCGGTTGGGAAAGGGAATGCGCGTGCGGAATGAACAGTAGACAACGGAAGTGATCGCGAAACAGTCTTTCGCGCACGTGAGATCACCAAGGTCTATCACATGGGGGCGATCAATGTCCATGCGTTGCCTGGCATCGACATGGAGATGTATCTGGGGGAGATTGTCGTCCTTTTGGGCCCCTCCGGCAATTGTAAATCAACGATAGGTGAAGAGACCTTAGTCGTCCGTGTCCGCCTGGTGGAACCATCTGCCTTCACACACATCTCGGCACTTGGTGTGGAAGAACAGCGAGTTAACGTGATCGGCGATTTCGTCGGCACCGTCGACGACCACGCCGGACTGGGCGATAACTATCGCGTCGAAACGAGCATCGTCGTCTGGAGGAAGGACAAAGTGACAGTCGTTCCCACTAGCGCCCTCTACCGGCACAACGAGCATTGGG